>NZ_JAGUUD010000017.1:0-103027 GCF_020177535.1 Paraburkholderia sp. XV
TGCGGCGCTCGAAGGATCGGACCGCCCGTTCCTCGTTACCTCCGGCGTGGTCTTGCAGTCGTCTGTTATTTGATGCCGGGCGTTATGGCGAAGCTGGTCAACTTTCTTGACAAGGCTATCAGGCCAGGAAGCTTCGTCGTGACCAACACATTCCTGTTCCGGGAGCGCCAAGAGTCGGCCGCTTGCCGGAGAGGATTACGCGGGGCCATCGCCCTCGATATCTGGGCCGGTCGTCATTGGACGGTCAAGGACGGCGACGACATCGCCCGGTCTGAGATGCAAGTTCAAGAGGCAAGGGGAGACGAAAACGCAGGCATCTTCTTTCACTGCGCGACATCCACTTTTCAGTCACGGATCGTCACGTCGTCCAGGCGACGCGGCAATTGAACCGCCGCGATAAATGCAAGGGCGTGAATACCGCAGAGAACCAGAAACGCCCACCCATACGCGTTCGAAACCGCATGGCTAACGCCGGGGGATTTTAGCTTCCACGCGAGGAACGTCGCACACAGCGTCGTCATAGTCGGTCCACCGAGGCGCTGGACGATGTTGAGCGAAGTTGTCGCCATGGGCAATTGCTCCCGGCGCACCGAAGCATAGGCGGCGCTCAGCGATGGCAGGCCCACGCCGCTCATGCCCAGTCCCCGTAAGAACAGAGCGGGTATGAGAACCAGCAGGTTCAGCCCGTGGGCCGCGAAGTACAGCATGGGCAGTGTAGCGACGAGTGTCAGGAGGGCGGCTCCCGCAGACACGCGCCGAATGCCGAATCTGTCCGTTAGCACGCCCATGAAGGGGTTGGTGAGCATCATGCCAATGCCAAGCGGCGCGAGCATCCAGCCCATTTCACCGGGCGCGCGGTCGCACGCCTGGATCAAAAAGGCAGGGATGAGCATCTGGCCGGCGAACATGCCGCCGTTCGATAGAAATTGCGTGATGGCTGCGGCGGAGAAGACCTTGCCCTCGAAAAGCCGCAGATCGATCAGCGCATCGTCGCCTTTTCGCCGCGCCGTATGAAGGAACGCTGCCATCATCGCGATGCCGGCTGCCAGAATAACGCGCCCCGCCATGTGGTCGAGGCGCCCGGAGCCATATAGAAACATCGCCAGCCCGGGCGAGAGCAACGCGAGACCGGACCAGTCCAACGTTCGCCGCGTCGTCTCACTTTGGTCGTTCGGGAGGAACAGGACCACAAGTAGAAGTGCAATGCCGCCAACCGGCAGATTGACCAGAAACAGCCAGCGCCAGGACGCATATTGCAGGATGGTGCCTGCGATGATGGGACCCAGGACCGGGGCCAGCAGGACAGGAAGCGCCATATAGCCTGCTACGCGGGCCATGTGCTTGCCCGCGGCCCGAGCGATCATCATCTGCGTCATAGGCGCGAGAAGCCCGCCGCTGACGCCCTGGAGGACGCGGAACCCGATCAGCGAGGGCGCCGACCAGGCAACGCCACACAGCGCTGAGCACAGCGTAAATGCGGAGAAGCACCACAGGTAGAGCGCCTTTGCGCCGATGCGATCGACGAGCCATCCGTTCAGCGGCAGAACCATAGTGAGTGCCAGCAAATAGCCGCTCGTGACCCACTGGATCGTCGAAAGGCTGCTGTTGAGTTTCACGGCGAGGTTCGACAGTGAGACGTTGACGATTGTCGCGTCGAGCTGGGCGAGCAATGCCCCGAACAGAGCGACGCCGGCAATTTTCCAAACCGACGGATCAAGCCGGTCCGTTGCAGGCGCGTCCGCGGGATCAACTGCTTTTCTAGGAGAGGGTTGTGACATGGCCGCCAGTGAAACGGCCGAAATGCCGCGCCGAGAACAGTGAGATCAGGAATGCGCCGGCACCCAGAGCGAGAATGTCTGCCGTATCCCTCAACTGGAAATCGCCGACGCGACAGAGCAGCAGGTAACCGATAACAATATTGAAGAAACCCCAGAGCACGTTGATGCTCGATGACGACAGGCCTTCTCCGGGCGGCTTGGCGAACGGGCTCTGAAATGGCCGTCCCATCATGCCGCTCACGACGTGCGGCACAGCGTTCGCCAGGAAGAAACCGCCGAAGAAATACGCAGGCAGGAAAAGCCAGGACATTTTCAGGTGCTCCTCTTCGAAAGGAGATTGGCAATCTCCCTGCTTGTGCCCGTTTCGCCGAGTTGTGGAAAGATCCGCTCAAGGCTATTGGTGTGTGCTTCCGCACTAATATCCGTCATGGCGTCCACTGCGAGAGTGACGTTGAAGCCGAGTTCATGGGCTTGCCGCGCGGTTGACTCCACACCGACGCTTGTCGCAACGCCGCAGATCACCACCTGGGTGACCCCGGCGGATTTGAGGTGCGCCTCAAGGCCAGTGCTGGTGAACGCCCCCCAGGTTCTCTTGGATACGAGATGATCCTGCGGTTGCCGATCCAGCTCCGGCAGCAGCTCGGACCAGTCCGGCGGAAGCGCGCCGCCCGTGTGATGCTGCTCAGTCCGGCCCGGCGCCATTCCAACGACGTTTACCAGCACGACGGGAAGACCGTGCTGGCGGAAAGTTGCCGCCAGATAACTGGCGTTTTCCAGTACGTTCGCGAAGGGATGGGCAGTGGGAATCGATGCCACGATCTTCTGCAGGTCGATGGCGATCAGCGCAGTTTTGAGGTCCAGTTGAGTTGCGGCCATGTAGGTATCCTAAGAAATTGAGGTGGATCTGGCTCTGCACCGCCAACGGCGATGGTACGAGCGAACGTCAGGAATCGCCGATCTTCCGGATGATCGCCGTTGCCGCGACAAGCGCCTTCAGGTCCGCGGGATCGAGTTGGCCGAGGGCACTGACCAACCAGTTTCGCTTCATGGCGCGGTGGCTGGTTCTCACCGCCATGCCAGTCTCGGTCAACGCAAAAAGGATCTGGCGACGATTCGTCGGGTGAGATCGACGCTCGATCAGTCCTTCCTGCTCAAGACTTGCCAGAATGACGCCCATCGACTGCGGCTTCATCAGTTCTGCACGAGCCAGATCCGCAGTGGTCATGGGGCCGCCTTGTTCCAGACGAGCCAGGACGCCCATTTGCGAAAGGGCCAACTCGGTCGGGTTGGATTCAGCGCGTAGTCGCCGCAGCAATCGACTGATCGCTGCCGTGAGATCCTTCGCAACAATGTCCAGGGAGGAATCGACTGTCATAGCCGCACTATATTATATGAAAGATAAACTTGCAAGTTTATCTTTCATTGCAGCGCCGCTCTGCTCTGAAGTAGTACTGGATGCCGACCGCGACATCGAAGGCCTCGAGGCCCGGTTTGGCGATGGTAACGCGGTGCACATACGGTTAAGCGGCACGGCCGATGTGCCGCGGTCGACCAAATAGATCTGTTAGTGCCGCAGGTCCTCGACAGTCAGATTGGCGTTTGCTGGCAAGGTGGTCATGAATTGGATGCCCGGGTTTATGGCGACGGTGGGTGACTTTCCTGACGAGACTCTCAAGCCAGGAACCGTCATCTTGACCAACACATCCCTGTTTCGGAAGCGCCGGGCGTGGGCCGTTTGCCTGAGAGCATTACGCGGGACTGTCGCGCTCTACGTTTGGCCCGGTCGTCATTGGACGGTCAAGGACAACGACATCAGCGCTCGAGTCTGAGATGCATGTCAAGGCAGAGGGATAGTGAAGACACCATCATCTTCGCCTCTCTCACTGCGCGACATCCATTTTTCAGGCACGGATCGACGCGTCGTCCAGGCGACGCCGCTTGCACGAAACGCCACGCTCACCGCCGATCGCGAGGCCGGGAACCTCCCGGTGGATGGCCGCGCGTAGAAGATGCTATGCGTAATCGATGAGTGCCGAGCGATCGAGGTCGGTGCCTGCCTGTATTGGCAGATGTGATCCTAATGCTGTCGATCATGCAGCTGTACAATAAACTCTCGCATTCATACGGCCGGACAACGGCGCCGAATTCACCGCCGCCAAGGTCGTGCGCTGGTTGCGAGACGCCGCAATCGGCCAGACCGTCATTGCGTCTAACAGTCCATGGCAAAGCGGGTTATTGAAGGCTTAAACGGCAGGCTGCGCGACGGATTGCTAAACCGCGAATGGTTCGCCATCGCGCCGGGGCCAGGATGCTCATCGAATGCTGCCGGTAGTTCTACAACGAGCGGCGACTCGACAGCGCGCATTGCTACCAACCTCCGGCCACGGTCCGGCGAGCCTGGCTGGAGCCCGATAATATCGACGGAGACTCGCTGCCGGACCGGTCACTCTGCGGCAGGTCTTGACGCCAGCATGGGCACGCTTCGCGACGCGGAAGCTCGCCGGATTGCGTTCGTAGGCCCGATGCGAGGCGTCCTGGGGGCTTACGCCGCGTACCTCAACAAGTTCCCCCGTACAAGGGGGCAACACTCCGTCGCCGTTGTCCCGTACGGACAACTGTATGTCTCAGATCGTCAATTGCGAAATCATCGACGCGTTTAGATTGAACGGCCATCGTGAAGATGGCATTCCTGGTAACGCTTGCACCGGTACCGCCGCTTCGTCATCGCGGACCTCGCACAACTTACATCACACTTCACTTACGACATCGACGCAGCCCCTTTGTCTTCTCGACGACACGCTCGATCTGCATGACGAGCTGAGTAGGATTCGCCGCCGCCTGCATCGGCATCCGGAACTGGCATACGAGGAAACCGGTACGTCGGAGCTCGTGGCGGAGCGTCTGGAGCACTGGGGTTACAGGCTGACCCGCGGCATTGGCGGAACGGGCATGGTGGCTACGCTCAAGGCGGGGAACAGTCCACGTGCCGTCGCGTTGCGCGCCGACATGGATGCGCTTCCGATCGTCGAGGAAACCGGTCTGCCCTACGCTAGTGCCGAACCCGGAAAGATGCATGCATGCGGACACGACGGCCACACGGCCATACTCCTCGGTGCCGCGCGCCATCTTGCCCGCACTCGTCGTTTCGACGGAACGGTGCATCTGGTTTTCGAGCCGGCGGAGGAGATTCTCTCGGACAGCGGAGCAAAGCGGATGATCGAGGACGGCCTGTTCGAGCGTTTTCCCTCCGAGGCGATTTTTGGACTACATAACCAGCCGGTTATCCGGCCGGTAACTTCATGTTTTGTGGCGGCCCGTTCAAGGCGGCGTGTGACACGGTGGACATCGTGATCGATGGTTACGGTGGCCACGCTGCGCGCCCGCATCTTGCGGTCGATCCGATCGAAATTGGCCCGCAACTGGTGATGGCGCTGCAGACCGTAGTGTCGCGCAGCGTAGACCCGATGCAGGCTGCAGTGGTGACGGTCGGTTCGTTCAACGGGGGAGCGGTGGCCAATGTGATTCCCGGTAGTGCTCATCTGCAGATCAGCGTTCGCTCTTTCGATGCGCAAACCCGCAAGCTGATAGATGCACGCATACGGACGCTTGCACAAGCCCATGCAGATGCCCACAGCGCGCGCGTTGAAATCGACTACGTCCCAGGTTATCCAGTGCTTGTGAATAGCAGGAAGGAAACCGACCTGGCGCTCGCGGTTGCACGCGAACTGGTCGGCGAACACCGTGTGATCAGCGACTTTGCCCCGTTTGCCGGCAGCGAAGACTTCGCCTACTACCTTCAGGAAAAGCCGGGCTGCTTTCTGCGATTGGGTAACGGCGAACACTCGCGCACTCTGCACAACGCATCCTACGATTTCAACGACGACAATCTCACCGTGGGCGCAGCCTACTGGACGCGGCTCGTCGAGCGGTTTCTTCCGTTACAGCAGTAGGACTCGTCATTCCGGCTGAAGCGCTCGCCAAACGGGTTTGCGCTTCGGCCGCGATCCGGCATCGCCCGAATACCCTGGTTTCACCGAACTTCTGTCGACGGTATCCACGAAAGAACGCCGGGACAGACCTTGCGTGTTTTCGTGCGACCCACTCGGTACTTCGGTACTTCCCTGCCTGTCCCAAAATGCAAACAGATTGTCCTTTGAAGTGAACTGACGGCTATTTTGGTCTTTTAACTTAGCTTCCAATCCGCCCGCCGCGCTTCTGCCAATGGCCCCCATGCATGGCGAACGCGTATCAGGCGAATCGTGAACCGAACGGAAACGTGCATCGACCACCCTCCGTCGAGGCGACAACCATTTAACTCAAACGTATCAAAAATATAGACGCAGGAGGTAATCAATGGAATCAGTAAAGCGGGGCGAAACGCGTCCCACTCCGAAGCGGCGCGCCGCACTGACGACGATCTTGCTCGCATTGGCTTTTTCCCTCTCTTACATGGACCGGCAGATCTTGCCGTTGCTTCTCGAACCGATCAAACATGCATTCTCATTAACAGATTCAGAAATCGGCATGCTGCAGGGGCTGGCATTCGGCGCGTTTTACGCATGCTCCGGTATCGTCCTGGGCGTGCTGGTAGACAGGTTTCACCGAGTCGGGATTGCTGCCGCGTGCGTCGCTTTCTGGGGCCTCGCGACGGCGGCGTGCGGGCTGGCAGGAAACTTTATTCAGCTTTTCGTTGCACGCACAAGTACAGCGATTGGTGAAGCGGGCTGCTCGCCAGCGTCGTACTCGATTCTCTCAGACATGCTGTCCGGACGATCGCTGTTGAGAGCAACTTCGGTGTACAACGTCGGCCCTTACGTGGGAGGAGGGATGGCCCTTATCCTCGGCAGTATGGCACTGCGCCATTTCACAACTGCCGGCGGAATGGACGTGCCGTTGATCGGGCATCTCGAGCCATGGCAGTCGGTTTTTCTCGTTCTGGGACTTCCCGGTATCCTGCTGGCGGCACTTATCCTTGCGCTAAATGAGCCGAAACGTCACGAGTCCGGGCAGGAAATTGATACGTCAACCCGGGCGACTTTGCAGTTCATCTTCAGTAGCCCAATGCTGTTGTTTTACTTCGCTGCATTTGTTTTCAGCACGTCCGGATTGTTCGTGCTTCTGACCTGGTTTCCAAGTCTGATGATCCGCGAGGGCTTCGGGACCGCGGCGACGATTGGGCGCCCGTTGGGTGCCATCTTTCTGGCGGTGGGCTTGTGCGGCTGTGCTGCATCACAGCTTCTCTTGCGAAAGCTCGAAAATCGCGATCTCTTAAGTTCCCTGCTCAAGCGAATGTCGGCGATGTGGGCTGTCCAGATTCCGCTCGCCGTAGCGTTCATTTTCGTCGACACGGCTAGCCTGGCCTATTGGTTTTACGCGTCGCAGGTCATCATTTTTTCCATCGTCACGACCTTCATGGTTGCTCCCATTCAACTCGCGGTTCCCAATCGTATGCGAGGTCGCGCGACCGGCGTGTTCATGACTTTCAACTATATGTTGGGCGCGAGTATCGGACCATGGTTGGTGGGCGTGTTGAGCGATCGGATGAAGGCAGACCCACACGGCCTGCTCACGGCATTCGTGATGGTACTGGGTGTGTCGGCGGCCGGCGCTGCGGTCTCTATCTACCTTTCTTCGACCCGGAAGACGCGGATGAATCCGGTCGATTCTCTGCCGCAGCAGACCGTGTCGGGAAACATCTAGGTCACGCGAACGGAAGTCCAGATTCAGAGCGATAGACATGCTTAACCAATATATTTCGTACAGCTACTCATATGTGATGTGCAACGGAAAATCAAAAAAATGGCTGGCGCACCTGTGCCTGTCGATCTTTTCGGTAGTTCCGGCTGTTTCGAACGCCCAGAGCAGTGTTACCTTGTTCGGAACACTGGACGAAGGTATCGAGTATCTGACGAACGCGAACAAGACATCGCATTCGGTGGTGCAGTCAGGGCCTGCGGAGATTTACTCCAATTCGTTCGGTTTGATGGGTTCTGAGGGACTGGGCGGCGACGTCAAGGCTATTTTCAGGCTTGAAGGCGGCTTCAATCCCTACAACGGTACGTCGATACAAGGGGGGCGTCTCTTCGGGAGACAGGCGTGGGTAGGGATTCAGAACAGCAATAACAGGATCATTTTCGGCCGGGTCTATACGCCTCTTTACGACGTAATCGGCTATCTGGATCCGCTGCAAGGCTCAAACGTAAGCCTGTGGACCATGGATGGCGGAATGGTGTCGCGCATGGACAATGCGGTCAGATACACGCGCTCGGATGGCCCGTTCCACGAAAATGTCCAATACAGCTTTGGCAGCGCCAGCGTGGAAAGCACGATCAACGGAAAGGCCGGATCAGGCTCTCGCTCCAAGGAATTCGCCGCGTCTGCTGACTACACCGCCCGGCAATTGATGGTCGGGATCGTGTACGACAACATCCATGGCCCCATGACTTCAGCGCAATACGGCTTGGGGTTGTTTGTGCCTTCGGCGGTCCCGGCAGCGTCTTCCGGTACACCGCAACGGGCTGAGCGCATCGCCGCGGCCCTCAGATATAAGTGGGACGGCACGTCGCTGTTCGCAGGCTACCGCCATCTAAGGACGGTCGCGCAGGCCGGCAACGAAAACTCGAATCTGTACTGGGGAGGCGTTACCGAGCAGTTTACGCCTGCGTGGACGGGGACTGTCGGCGTGTATCACCAGCGGGTTGCTGGTATGGATGCCCGGCCCACGATGGTCGCGCTTCAGACGCAGTACCGGTTATCAAAATCGACGGGCGTGTACGGCAACGTCGGTAAAGTCTGGAATACCCGTCTCAGCAATATGGGGCTGGACCTTCAGACCCAAACTTTGCAGGGAGCGGGTCAGTCCGGTGCCAGTATAGGCATCTTTCACTTCTTTTAAAGCAGCCCGACATCTTGTTTGCACACGACAGTCGAGAGACATACGTTTCAGGAAATCAGCAAGGAGAGACTTATGAAGGTTCTGGTCGCCGGTTATAAACATGAAACCAATACGTTTGCGCTCGATAAGGCCGACTGGTCGGCTTTCGAAAAAGGCGAAGCGTTTCCCGCACCCGTTCGAGGCCAACAGATGCTCGAAACGATGGACGCGGTCGCGATGCCGGCTACGGGATTTTTGCACTACGCGCGATCGAAGGGATGGTCGATCGTACCGAGTTTGTGGTGCGGCGCTGTCCCGTCTTCGTATGTGACCGAGGACGCCTTTGAGCGAATTTGCGATGAGATATGCAATGACGTGAAAGCCGGCGGGTTCGACGCCGTATTCCTGGATCTCCACGGCGCCGGCGTTGCCGAGAACGAAGACGATACCGAGGGGGAACTGATCGGCCGTGTTCGCCAACTGGTGGGCGAGAACATGCCGATTGTGGTGAGTCTGGATCTGCATGCAAATGTCACCGAGAGGATGCTCCGAAGTGCGGATGGCATGGTTTCGTTCCGCACCTATCCGCACGTCGATTACGTAGAGACAGGCGAACTGGCCGGTGAGCTCCTGTCACGCCGTATTGCGCATGGACGTCGTGAACCGGTTGTCTGGAAGCGGCTCCCATTCCTTATTCCGCTGAATTCGCAGAATACGACAACGGGACCGGCGAAGCGGATCTATGAACGGCTGCGTGCACTCGATACGGAGCATGGAACGATGTCGAGCTTTTGCATGGCCTTTCCGGCGGCCGACTTCGCCGAATGTGCGCCCATGATCTGGAGCGTGGGAGAGAACGCTTCGACTGCCGTCGAGGAGCTCGCATCGCTTGCGGGCGAGCCCGCTCAATGGCGGCTTGAAATACTTTGCGCGGACGATGCGGTGCAGGAAGCGATGGTGCGCGCCGCCGAAAGCAACGCTCCGGTTGTGATCGCGGACACTCAGGACAACCCCGGCGCCGGCGGTACGGCATCGACCACCGGCATGCTGCACGCACTGCTGAATGCCCGAGCCGGCGAACGTTTCCCCCATCGGGTGACGCTAGGTGTGATGTACGACGCTCGATTTGCGGCCGCGGCGGTACAGGCCGGCGTCGGTGCAACGTTTCGCGCCAGTCTGGGCCATGCCACTGAGCTTTGGGACGGTCCCACCGATCCGCCGGTGACCGCCGAATTCACCGTGAGAGCAGTCAGCGATGGGCGGGTCACTTTCAAGGGCCCAAAGATGACGGGGTTCGTTGCCGGATTGGGGCCAAGCGCATGCGTCGAGACTGGCGGCGTGCTGGTAGTGGTCGCAAGTGGAAAGATCGGAGCGCAGGACCGTGAACTGTTTCGTTTCGTTGGCGTGCATCCGGAGCAGATGAAAATCATCGTCGTCAAAAGCAGTAACCATTTCAGAGCTGACTTCGCACCGCTTGTCGAAAATGAACAGACCGACGTCGTGATCGCGAAGGCGCGGGGCGCAGCCGCGGCTGACCCAGGCGATCTGCCGTGGCGGAAGTTGCCGGATTCCATCCGGCGCCGTCCTTGAGCAGACGTACGCTTTCGGCCCGGACTTGCAGGGAGGTTTGCCGGATGGGCGAAATGACCATCCGGCGAGCCCTCGGGTAACGCCTCATTCAATGCGCGAGCGGGACGCCGGAGGTCTCCTCGCAGAACCGCGCCATTTCGGTGTGGTCTTTACCTCGCCCCAGCGCTTGCGCCGCATTCGCCCACAGTTCGCTGCACAGCGCGGCAAACGGAACTGTAACGCCTTCGTCCTGTGCGACTTCAAGGGCGATGCCCAGGTCTTTGACCATCAGGTCGAGACCGAAATTGCTGTCGAAAGTCCGGGACAGGACAAATTGACGGAACTTCTTCTGCGTACTGTTATTGGTACCGGTGGAAGCATTGAGTACGTCGACCATTTTTCCGGCGTCGAGTCCAAATTTCCGGCCGATGATCAGCGCTTCTACACCAATCAGAAACCCGCCGGCCGACACGAGGTTGTTTAGCGCTTTCATCGCCTGGCCCGCCCCGATCTTGCCTACTTCGGTAACCGTAGTTCCGATGGCAAGCAGCAAGGGCTTGGCCTGTTCGACAGCCGTCGCGGGGCCCCCAACCATAATGGCGAGTTCGCCGGTTCGAGCCCGCGAAACGCCGCCTGAGACAGGCGCGTCGATCATCAGAATACCGCCCGATTCGAGGCTGGCCGCGATCTCCTGCGTGATTCTGGGAATTCCCGATGTCATGTCGATGACCAGCGCACCAGCCCTGAGCATGGGCCGAACGGCCGTAATGACCTGTGCCACATGTTGGCTTTTCGGGAGCATGGTGATGACCGCATCTGCCGACTCTACGGTCGCCTCGATAGTATCCGGCGATTCGCCGCCGATCCCGCTCGAGAACGCTGCCGCGCGTTCGCGGTCCAGATCGAAAACCGCGACGTGGAAGCCGGCATTGACGAGTCGCGCGGCCATAGGCCACCCCATGTGACCGATACCGATAAACGCGACTTTCCTGAACGTTGAGCTGCTTTGAACGCGCTGAGGCCTGAAGGAATTCCTGAGTATGCAGTGGCATGCAGCAGCGTGGCCTTGATTTCCTCCACCGTGATGCCATTGTTCAGGGCGCCCTTGACGTGCAGCTTCAGTTCGTCCGTGTGGCCAGCGATCGTGAGCATGGCGAGATTCAGCAGACTTCTGGTCCTGCGGTCGAGTGTTTCGTCTCCCCACGCCCATCCCCATGCCCACGCGGTGGTGGCCCGCTGAAAAGACATCATGAAGGAGTCGGCTTTCTGCATCGAAGCATCTACGTATTCCGCCCCAAGTACGGAGCGACGGATAGGCAAGCCCTTTTCGAAAAGAGCGTTGTCATCTGACATGGCTGGAGTTCCTCGTCGGTAAAGAAAGGTCGTATTAGCTGGCACGAATCGGCATCCCATTCCGGGTCCCGAATCGATGGCACAGGTCGGCCTACTTTAGCCCAAGGACGTCGTTATATTTGACTTGACGGGACAGGTATTTGACAACATGGGACGCGCGACGCCGTCCAAGCACAAGCCGAACCGCGAATTTACGAAGGCCTTAACCGGATGCTTCCAGGTTTCGTTTCCATCTCGAGGCGCTGCAGCCGAAGCTGGTCTGGAACCATCTGGAGAACGCGCTCAGACTACCAAACCCCAGTGCTTCGGCTGCCTCTGTCAATGACACGGTCTGCATGCTGAGCAACCGCCTGGCCGTGTCGCACCGCACTTGCTGCAAAAGCGCGGAGTAGGACAGTCCCTTGTCCGCGAGTCGTCTGTGGAGGGTGCGTCGATTCATTCCCAGACTGGACGCTAGAGTCTCGACGCTGCATCGCGAGTCGCGCAACTGCTGATGCATGAGCCACTCCACGCGTGCTTCGAAGTCTTCCGGCGAACGATTGAAGGTTTGCCCGAGCAGGGTTTTAGCGTGACGCCGGAGTACGGCGGATGAAGCGATCACCTTCAGGGACAACGCATCGCGTGAGAGCAGGATCCCGCTGATCATCTGGTCATAGCGGAGCTCGCATCGCATGAAGTTGCTTTGCACCAGCGTATGGGCGGGACGCGAATGTTCCTGACAGACCGCATCGGGTTGCCAGTCGGGTCCGACGAGCCAGCGAATCATCTGGACGATGCCGCAGGCGCAGTATTCCATGACGTGTATCGAAGGAATCTCGGACTCGATTTTGAACGTCAGCAGCGGTTTGTCGAAGCGTTCGTCGAGATCAATGAAGATGCCGTCGCAGTGGTGATGCAACTGCGTCGAATACGTGTGCAGCGCATCCCGTAGCGTTTCCTCTTCTCTCAACATAAGACTTACGAGTCCGTAGTC
The DNA here is from genome assembly GCF_020177535.1 of Paraburkholderia sp. XV. Taxonomy (NCBI): domain Bacteria; kingdom Pseudomonadati; phylum Pseudomonadota; class Betaproteobacteria; order Burkholderiales; family Burkholderiaceae; genus Paraburkholderia; species Paraburkholderia sp. XV. Next base: position 12,548 of record NZ_JAGUUD010000017.1, read on the forward strand.
GGGAACGCCGCGGGCGATCGCGACGCGCGCGCCGAAATCGGTGCGAGCCGACGCGGCAACCGACAAATCCAGGAGCCTGATCCACGCATCCAACGGAATCAGGCTGTCCGGGCTTTCAGCGATGTCGCTGCTCAATCCAACCCGAGCCATTAGCGCTTTGCCGTCAATGCCGACGTCGCAGGCGGCCCGCAAATAGCCATGCAAGGTGGCGCTTCTGACAACTCGCTTGCGCATAACCACTGTTCCTCGGAAGGGGGGGTGTCTCATATTGAAAAGTGTGAGACACGCAATGTCAACTGAACAAAATCCCCAGGTTCCACAATGGTGATGGCTGACGGCGTTTCAAAGCTTTGCGCGAATTGCCGCGTCACACGCGAGAAACGTCCTACATTGATGGGATTTTTTAACAACAAACTGCGCGACACGCAGATAGAGAGTCCGTGATGAGCGATCAAAATACGATGCAACCTTGGCAATGGCCCGAGCAGGAGTGGCGACGAATCGTGACCCACGTTCGTGCGGGGCGCAGTCTGCGTCCGGATAAATGGAAAGGCGGTGCCCGGGTTGCTGTCGCCCTGTCATTCGATTCGGATCACGAAACAAATGAGCTGCGTGATGGAGGCGGTTCGATTAACCGTCTTTCGTGGGGGCAGTATGGAAATCGGGTCGGTGTACCGCGCATCCTGTCGCTCCTCGAAAAGTACAGCGTTCCTGTCAGCTTCTATGTGCCTGCCGTCTCGGCGCTACTGTATCCAGACGAGCAGCGTCGCATCGTGGACGCTGGACACGAGATCGGCGTGCACGGCTGGATCCACGAGCTCAACTCGAAGCTGGAGTTTGCCGACGAACGGGACCTGCTCAGGCGCTCGATGGACACCCTTGAAGAGATTACCGGCAAGCGTCCGACGGGCTTTCGCTCGCCGTCGGGCGATTTTTCAAAAAATACGCTGCAGATTCTTCGGGAGCTTGGGTTTTCCTACGACTCCTCCTTGGGCGCCGACGATGACTGCTATGAACTGGAGATGGATGGCGAGCCTACCGGGCTGGTCGAAATCCCGTTCGACTGGGTGCGCGACGATGCCGTTTATTTCCTGATGCATCGATTTCAGGGGCTACGTCCCTATACGCCGCCTTCGGACGTATTCGACATCTTCAGGCGGGAACTGGACGCCGCGTATGCGGAGGGGGGACTGTTCGAGCTCACCATGCATCCGCACGTGATCACGAATCGCTCGCGCATCTGGATTGTCGAGGAACTGATCAGGTACGCGAAGAGCTTGCCTGACGGCGTATGGTTTGCCCGTCACGATGAAGTAGTGAACTACGCGCTGCAGAATGCGAAGCTTCGTTGAAGACCGGAGGTGAGCTCAGGTAGCGTTGTACGGTTGTACGTGCCGCAGCTGGAGGGCCTGCGGCACGAAGACTGAAGCGGACCGCCGATGCAACTGAGGATGCCAGTTGCTGCATCGGGGCAGTCTCCCCGCTAGACGACTCAGACGAACAGATTGCGCAACCGGGTGGGTTGAGAGCGGAGATACTGTTTCGGTGCCTTGCTTTGAACCCCGAAGTGAGCGGCGGCATGCCAGGGCCATCGCGGGTCGTACAGCACGGCTCTCGCGAGCGCAATAAGATCAGCGTCTCCGGTGCTGAGGATAGCTTCGGCGTGCTCGAAGTCGGTGATCAGGCCAACGGCGATAACCGGCAGTGTGGTCGCCTGTTTTACCGCGCGTGCAAGAGGAACCTGATAGCCGGGTCCGATCGGGATTCGCTGTGCGGGGCTCGATCCGCCGCTCGAGACATTGATAGCGGCGCAGCCTCTCACCTGTAATGCGTCGACAAAGGCGATCGTATCCTCGACGGACCAACCGCCTTCCACCCAATCGGTTGCGGACACCCGCATCGTCACGGGGCGGTCATGCGCAAACACATCCCGCACCGCCTCGAAGACTTCCAGCGGAAACCGCATTCTGTTTTCCAGTGAGCCGCCGTACTCGTCCGTTCTCTGATTCGAGAGAGGCGAGAGAAACTCATGGAGCAGATAGCCATGCGCGCCAAGAATCTGGATGAAATCGAGGCCAAGCCGCGATGCGCGTCGCGCTGCGCTAGCGAACGCGTTGCGGATTGCCGCGAGACCGTCGCGGTCCAGGGCAGTCGGCGGCATCTCGCCGGACGTAAACGCGAGCGGTGACGGCGCATAGGTCGTCCAGCCGTCCGGCTGCCCAGGCGGAACCTGTGCACCGCCTTCCCACGACTTTTGCCGCGACGCTTTTCGCCCGGCATGATTGAGCTGAATGCCGATCGGCATGTCTGACCAGCGTCGGACGCCGCGCAGCACTCGCGCCATGGCAGCCTCGCAGTCGTCGGAATAGAGCCCTACGTCGCCGCGGGTGTTGCGCCCGTCGGGCGTGACCGCTGTCGCCTCGATCGTCAGCAGTCCCGCACCCGAGCACGCCAGTTGCCCAAGATGAATCAAGTGCCATTCGTTCATCTGCCCGTTTTCGGCCGAATATTGGGCCATTGGGGCGATCACGATGCGGTTGTCTAGTTTCAGGTTATCGATCTGGGTCGGTGTAAACAGGAGGGGGCGACTCATAAGAGCTCCGTGTGGCGCCTGCTGGGCGCCGTCCATATCCGTGGGGTGGGGTTGATTTCGAAGAAGCGCTTCAGGACGGACGGCGGCGAGACAAATCCCGTTGAACCGGAACTCCTTGCAAGAGCGGTCGCCGCTCGACGGCCTCACGCATGCTTCAGCAATATCTCCGCAACCTCGCTTGCCTTGTCGATCATCAGGTCGTGCCCGCCGTCCAATGAATAGACGTGGGTTTCAGGAAGATCGCGCTGGGACTCGTACCACTCCGGGATAGGGCTTGGGATGCCGATGTCTTTCGAGTTGTAGATGAATACCTTCTTCGGTACTTTCCTGAATTTGCCGGTGAGAGACAGTTGCTGCGTAAAGCAAGCCAAAGGGTGCGACGTTAGTTTCGAGTCGGCCCACGCCTGATGTTCCTCGCCGACACCGAATACTTTCGAAGGCCAGTTTGCAACCTGCGTACCGCCGAGCGACGCGCTGAGTTCTGTGAACGGCAATAGCAGATTGGGCAACAATGAAAAGAGCGAGTCGCCGCTTTTTTCCGGGAGCGGGCCGTCGAGATAAACGAGCGAGGCGATCCGGTCGTGCAACTGGTCGGCAACCGCGGTAATGACGAGACAACCGTACGAGTGGCCGCAGAGCACAATATTGTCGAGGTCTCGCCACTTGATGAGGTTGACGATATCGAGGATGTGGGTGTCCAGATTAATCGGCCCCAACGCCGAAAGATGAGAGCGTTCCCCGACGCCCGTTAGCGTGGGTGTCAGCACGCGATGACCGGCAGCTTCCAGAGAAGGGCGGAGTTTATCGAAGCACCAACCCCCGTGGAAAGCACCGTGAACGAAGACGAAATTTGTCATGCTGGATAGACCTCTAGCGTTAACCATTCGGAACGCACCGGCGTGCAGGCAATACATTGCGCCATATTTCTCGGACATCCGATCCGCGTTCCCCGCGGATCTGCGCCGATACAGACTCGCGAATATGACCAACCGGCATCGACGCGACTTCACCAACGCGAAGTCCGGTGTGCTGCCAAAGACGAACCTGCCCCCGGCTGTTCCAATTCTATTGCTGTCCCGGCTGATGGGACGCGGCTCAGTCTACCGTCCCCGCTTTCTTTCGATTGATATTTTGGGACATTGATTTTGCATTTCGGGACAAACTTGACACGTCGCAATCGTCGATGTCATCTCGGTGACGGCGGGCACCTCCGATGCATCGGTTCTCACATGGCGTCGGCACACTCCAGCACGACGGAAACACAGGTGACGTCCTGATTATCTTGAGAAGGCACTCGTTGCGTTGAGGACGACGTTACCTTTTTGCGAATGAATCGAGTGCGCTGGAGCCGACCACTCGTCGCCAAGGAACGAGAACTGAAAGCAAAGCCGAAGGTGGTAACGAGCATTCCGGCTCGGATTCTTTTGTGATGATTCAGGCCTGCAAGACTCCTGAGACAGGAGGCGCCACTTACACTTACCGGCCTGATCTCCGTCTGCTGGGCAGATTGTCATCCTGGTAAGTAAGCGGTAAGTCGAGTGCTCCTAAACTTGTGCTACTTTTCGCCCGATCAAGAGCCAACTTCAATAGCGCATCGCGGGAGCCCTTTGGGGGCGTTTCCGGCAAATATTTCGACAACGTCGCCGATCCCCGAAAGCGACAGGGCTATCGTCTCGGACATTCCGTCTGGGGAACAGAGTAGGCCCGATCCCAATATGGGTGTTGAGGGGTCCCGGCCATGTAGCGGGCTGCTAGCATCGGCTGTAGCTGCCGATGCTAGCCTGCTGCGGATTTCGGCACACGGTGTTGCCACGGCGTCACTGATGCTCACTTCATTGGTGCTTCCTCCGGCTACCGGAGCGGGTGGCAGTCAGCTGTCGCCCACTTCGCTGCTCATCCCAATCGCGATTCCGCTCTATACGGTGGATCGGGCACGGCCGTGACGGGGAGCCAGCATGCATCGTACTTGTCGTTGCCTCGCGTCCCGCCTCGCAGTTGAGTCAATATCATGACGGCCTCATTTGTTCCGTATTTTGCCGTTCTTCTGACCCTGCTCGTCGGCGCATCCCTTTTGATCCCAGCTGTATTGACAGGCGTGCCGGCGCTGTCATCAAGAGGATCGGAAGTGGACGACATTATCGCGTTGCTCGAGCACGCGAAGCTGCCAAAGCACGCGTTGATCGTTGATCTGGGAAGCGGATGGGGCGCGCTCGTCGTTGCGCTGGCTCAAGCATTCCCCGAGGCGTCCGTCCAGGGCATGGAGATATCGTTATTTCCGTATCTGGTATCGCGCCTGAGAACGCACCACCTGCCTAACGTGTCGCTGACTTGGGGGAATTTCTTTTGTAGCGATCCCAGCAACGCCGATGCGATCGTCTGTTATCTGATGCCGGGCGTGATGGCGAAGCTGGGCGACTTCCTTGACAAGGCTATCAGGCCAGGAACCTTCGTCGTGACCAACACATTCCTGTTCCGGGAGCACCGGGCGTCGGCCGTTCGCCGGAGAGGATTAAGCGGGACCGTTGCCCTCTACATCTGGCCCGGTCGGCATTGGACGGTCAAGGACGGCGACGACATCGCTCGGGTCTGAGATTCATGTTCAGGAGGCAAGGGAAGACGAAAACACAGTCATCTTCTTTCACTGCGCGACATCCACTTTTCAGCCACGGATCGACACGTCGTCCAGGCGACGCCGCAATTGAACCTCGCGATCAATGCGAAGGCGAGAATGCCACAGAGAACGGAAGCGCCCGCTCATACGCGCTCGAAACCGCATGGCTGACGCCTGCGGATTTTAGCTTCCGCGTCAGGAACATCCGCCTTCTGATGAGTAAGTAACCGGTAAGTCGGTCGGTCTTAAAGTCGGCTCCGTCCCACCCCTCCACTTTGAGAAACGACTGTGATAAAAACTCTTTGTCGTATGCATCCACTGCTGTTGGCTGTCACATCGGCCGTTTTGTATTCAGGCGCAGCCTGGGCGGACGGTGTCAGCGCAGCCCCCCCCGAGGAAGACAACGGCTTCACCATCCTGAGCAATGCGACCAATGTGACACATTGGGGCCTCGGTGCGGCGGTGGGCATCGAGTCGTCGCCTTATAGCGGCGACAGCAGCCGGGTGTCGCCGATTCCGCTGATCTCCCTGGACAACAAATGGATACACGCCTTCGGCACCACGGTGGACCTGAAGGTCGGCAAGTGGAGTGAGGTGTCCTTCGCGCTGCGCGGCAAGTTCGACGTCTTCGGTGGGTACAAGGGATCCGACGCGCCGATCCTGAACGGCATGGAGAATCGCAACGGCGCGTTCTGGTACGGTCCGGCGCTCGCGTGGAAAACCGCATTCGGCACACTATCGGGCGATTACCTGCTCGGCGGTAACAAAGGCCAGATGGCCAACCTCGAGTTCAGCAAATCCTTCGATCTGGGCAACTGGTCGATCGAGCCGCGTGCCGGTGTTGACTGGCTGAGCAGCAAGTACGTTAACTACTATTACGGCGTGCGACCATCCGAGGTGCGGGCGGGACGGCCCGAATACACTGGCAAGGCGGCCTACAATACGTCGATCGGCACGCGGGTCGACTACAGGTTGGCCCGCCATCAGACAGTGAGTGTCGACCTCGGCGTATCTCATCTCAGCAGCGGCATTACCGACAGCCCGATCGTCGGAAGGCGGTACATTCCGCAGGTCAAGATTGGCTACCTGTATCAATTCAAATGAGCGCTGCATCATGTCGCGAGTTGCACTGATCGAAGACCACCAGCGCCTGGCCGCGATGGTGCGCCAGGCCCTGTTGGGTGCGGGGATCGAAACCGATCTGTTCTCCACTGTCTCCGAGGCGAGCTATGGCGTCAGCCGGGGCGACTATGCGGTGCTGATCATCGATCGTGGATTGCCGGACGGGGATGGGCTCACCTTCCTGCGCGCGCTGCGCGCAGCAGGCCAGATGACGCCCTGCCTGATGCTGACGGCGCGCGATGCGCTGCATGACCGCGTGGACGGCCTCGAGAGCGGCGCCGACGACTACGTGACCAAGCCGTTTGCGATGAGCGAACTGGTCGCCCGGGTGCGCACGCTGATGCGCCGGCCGCCCATGCTGGCGGAACTGGTCGTGTCGTTCGCCGACATCACCGTGGACCCGCAGCAGCGCGCGATGCGCCGCGGCGCCGAGACGGTCACGCTCGCGCAGGCCGAATTGCAGATCATGCTGTGCCTTGTCAAGGCCGCTGGCCGGACCGTGCGGCACGCGGCACTCGAGCATGCCGCCTGGGGCTTGGGGGAGGCGGTCACACCGAATGCGCTGGAAGTGACCTTGCACCGGCTGCGCAAGAAGCTGACGGCGCTTGGCGCCGCAACGCGGCTCGCGAACATCCGTGGCACAGGTTTCGCGCTGCAGGCCGATCACGAAAATGGACTGGATGGTGTGCCCGACCAACATCTATCGCGAAAGAGGGGCGTATGAAACAACTGATTCTGGTAGTCGAGCGAGATGCCGCGTGCCGCGACGTGCTCGTATCTCATCGCCTTCAAAGAGACGCTCGGCAGACTTGAAAACGGCTTCACGGTGCAGCAGCAGTTTCTTGGCTCAACTGCGTACGAACTGCAACCACCGCTCACCTTGATCCGAGGTCAGATCGCGTTGCAACCGGGATCGAGGGCAATGAACTGCTGTTTTGCGAGATCGATCTGATGACGCACCGGGTCCGGCAGTTGAGCACATCAACGGCGCCATTTTTCGGGAAGATGCGCGACTTGCTGCACGTCCGACTGGAGATCAGCCTGCAGTAATTCCCAGATCGGTAAGTAACCGGTAAGTCAAACTCCCATAAAGTCAGCTCCATCCTGTTCACTGACTTTCCGGAAGCGACTGTAACAATCTTTGCCTGCTCGCCGCATGTTTTTGTCGGCAAGTTTGCATGCGCGTTTTTTACGGGGCAAAAGGGGCGTACACCGATCAGACCGGAACCGGGAATCCCGGTTTTACGATCCCGACCAATTCGACCGAATTGACCCACTGGAGCTTGGTGGGGTGTCTGCGTCGGAGAGTCGCTGTACGAGGCTTATGGCTGAAAGGAATGCAACCGAAGTGCGGCCAGGAACAAGGAGTGTGCTTGAGCGCGCCGGGCGGCCCTGTATGGGCAGGCGGAACTGGAGCGTCATTTCACTTTCGTGGTTTCGATTTGGACTATGCGTTGCGCGCACTTGCGTTCGAGGGAAAGATTGTGCCGCCCGCGGAAAAAATAGCTACGCGATGTCCCGACTTTTACGAGTGCGTCTGGCGAGGTGCTGTCCGGTGGAAATTGCTCGCCGGGTCTGGCCCGACGCAGCTAGCCGGGGCGAGCTGCGGAGTCTCGAATGCCTAAATATATATCGGGTTTACCGGCTGATTGGGAACCCGGGTCGCGGCACCGAAGGTGATCAGGACAAGCCATGCACCGGCTTCCGTTTTCTGGCCGGACGCTGGCGGCGTGCTCGTATCCTTGGCACGCAAGAGCGACCGGTCCATGTCGCCTACGAGTCATCCGAAATGAGTTTTCTCGCATCGTGCAGCAATCTATCCCGCTTCAACCACGGAGCCGTCATGTTCAATCACTGGATTCAAAGTCTGTCGGCCCGGCTGTGGGTGACGACCGTCGTCGCGCTTGCAGCCAGCCTGACCGTGCTTGCCGGGATGGTGATCTATGTTCTCGATCACTACCCGGAGCAGACTCTAGGTCGGCGTGAAGAGATGGAGAGTCTCGCCAGGGTGATTGATGGAATTCGGTTCGACGATTCGGGCTTTCCCCGCGATGTGGAGCTTCCCGATCAGGAAGCGTGGCTGTTTCAGGTTGCACCCACCGAGCTCAAATATCGTGTACTGGACGGGCAGGGGCACGTCCTGCTGGCATCGGCTGGAGCAGAAAAAGACGGTCCGTGGTCGACGGGCAACCTTTCTGCGGACGTTGGCAAGATAGCCCACGCGGACGTCGATGGACGGCGGTTTTCGATCGCGACGCGCCGGGTATTGCGGGGACAGTCCGAGTTCTACGTGCAGACCGCGACGAGTGCCAGGTTCATAGAAGTACTCGTCAGTGCAAAGGTCAAACCGATTCCGTCGACGGTCAGGGTCATTTTTTTTGTTGCAATCGCTATATTCGGCATTGTGCTGTTGCTTACGATCCGCCGCATGCTCAAGCCGTTGCGGGACGCGTCTGACGCCGCGGCGCAGATAACGCCGCGTCATCTGAAGACGCGCCTTTCGACCCATCGAATTCCAAGTGAGCTCAAGCCGTTGATCAATGCCTTCAACGAGGCGCTCGGACGGCTCGAGAACGGCTTTCTGGTTCAGCAGCAATTTCTTGCGGCTGCCGCGCATGAGTTTCAAACGCCGCTGACGTTGATCCGCGGGCAGATCGAGTTGCAGCCGGAGATCAAGGAAAGAGATCTTTTGTTCCGCGAAATCGACCTGATGTCGAGGCAGGTTCGACAGCTGCTACATCTGGCCGAAGTCAGCGAAGCACAGAACTTCGAATTCGGCGAAGTCAACATTGTCGACATAGCGCACGATGTCATCGCGTATCTGGCTCGCAAGGCCGATGCAAAGCAGGTGACGTTAAGTGTGGACGAGCGCGACACGGCACCGTCAATCTGGGCGGACAGAAGCGCGTTGTTCATCCTCCTCAAGAATATCGTCGAAAACGCGATCAACGTCTCCCCAGCCCACGGCATCGTGTTGTTGACGATTGACGGGATATCGATCGAAATTTCCGACGAAGGGCCTGGCATCCCTAAGGATCATCTTCCGTTTCTGTTCAAGCGATTCTGGCGCGCGCCCGATGCAAGGCACGATGGCGCGGGCCTGGGATTGGCAATTTGCAAGGAAATTGCAACGGTGCACGATTGGCGCCTGACAGTGAGCCCGCTTTCGATTGGAACTCGGTTCACTATCTGGTTATGACCGCCTTTTGTCGAACCGCTGGCTCCTCGCGCCATTCTCGTCATATGCACGGGCCGGATAGGTGATGTATTACTGAGCACCTCCGCGGTACATTCATTAAAGCTGCAGGGCCCGTTGCCGAATCCGGTTCGACGGGGCCCTGGACGAAAGGACGGTCGGGATGTACCCCCATGGAAGCTCGTCGGTTCCGGGCAGAAGGGGAATGTTTATCTGGTGCAGGGGACCGCTGCGTGTGTGCCATGCCAGCGTGAGGGTTGTGGGAAAAGCATCCGTATCAGCAGCGATTGTCTGCAGAACCTCGATGCGCATCGCCTCATCAAGGCAGCCGTGAGACTGTTGGGAATCGAGCCGTGGGAAGCAGTCGTGATTCCCGGAGTCGCAGAAGCCGGTGGGATATGAGTAGCGCCGTGACATGGTCGAAGATATTGGGTAAGTCGTAGGAAGTGGTGATGCAGGCATTGATGCCCCGCCAACTGACGAAGCTCCCTGGAACGCTGTTTCAGGTGATGCCCGGCACATTGCCTGACGTGCTACCGAAGTGATGACGAATGGAGTCGTTTGCGCGAATGCCAATCGGGGCAGCGGATTCATTTCCAGCACGAGTTTGCGTCTTTACGCCAGACTGATTCGCGGCTGGGGCGCAGACGACACTTGCGAGCGGACGTATTTCCGAAATTCACGTTGACCCTCAAACAACTCTCGTGAACTTAACCTGACATACAGCGAGGCTCCAATGAAAGCTGCCGTTCTCAACGCATTCGGTACTCGGCTCTCCATCGAAACATTACCCGATCCGGTTATCGGAACCGGCGAAATCATCGTTGACGTCGTCGCGACAGGAGTGGCGAGCTATGCACACGGCGTCTTCTCCGGCGCCCGGAATTACCTGCTGGAGCCTCCGCTCGTACCGGGTGCGGGCGCCATAGGCCTGGTTCGTGCGGTGGGTCGGGATTCCACACGGCTCGCAGTTGGCGACTGGGTCTACTGTGACCCGACAATTCGCGCGCGTGACAATGCCATTAACCCGGACACCATCCTGCAAGGATGGACCGCACGTAATGCGTCGGCCCTTTCTCTGCATCGCTTCTATCACCACGGTTCCTTTGCGACGCAGATGCTGGTGCCGACCGAGAATGTCACTGCTATTGGCGATCTGGAAGAGCGCGATGCGGGGAAATGGTGCGCGTTGAGCCAATTGCTGGTGCCCTTCGGCGGTCTGGTCGCTGGAGAGCTGCAGCCTGGCGACACTGTGCTCGTTAACGGGGCGACCGGGGGGTTCGGCAGCGCCGGAGTCGTCGCGGCGCTCGCTATGGGTGCGGCAAAAGTTGTGGCCGCTGGTCGCAATCAGCAGAAGCTCGATGAACTGGCTCGTCAGCTCGGTCCGCGAGTGAGTTGCGCACGCATGACGGGAGACGTGGACGATACACAACGAATCCGCGAACTCGCGGAGGGGGAGGTAGACCTCGTGTTGGACATACTGCCCCGTGGGGCGTCCGCGTCGCAGGTACTGGCGGGTGCGAAGGCACTGAGGCGTGGTGGCCGCCTCGTGCTTATGGGGGGCGTCCGGAAAACCGGAGAGGACGAGCCTGCACTGCCATATGCCTGGCTTATGCACAATGAAGTCACGCTTCGAGGTCAATGGATGTACCCGCGTGTGGCGATCCCACAAATGGTTTCAATGATTCGTGCCGGGCTGGTCAGCCTGACAAAGTTCAACGTGACCGAATTTTCTTTGGACGATGCCAACGAAGCGATTGCCTTCGCGGCCGATAACGCTGGTCCGCTCTCGCTGGTCGTGATAAGACCTTACAGGCGAAAATATACTCATGGCTAGTCGATCAGCACTCTTACGGTGCGCCGTTTGCCCGCGACGCCGGAGTGCCGCTACCTGCCGCGCCCGTCGCGTTTTCTCCGGGGCCGGATACCATACCCGACACGGAGCGACGATGATTACAAAGGAAGGTACTGAGCCATTCGTCACGCGCGAAGGTATGGGACACGCCGATGCCATGTGCACCATGCGCCTCGTGGGCCGGAATACGAAAAGTCCATTGCTCGCCCAGCCGTACACGCCCACCCGAGCGGCTTTACGCGGAGCTTGCTTCAGGTTGGCACGAACGAGCTTCTGTCCGACGACTCAGTGCGTCTCGCGGCATGCGTCGGCAACGCTGAGGTCGACGTGATCCTCGACGTGGCCGCCGATGTGCCCATGTCCTCCTGGCGTTCACTGGCATGCCCGACGGAGCCGACTACGCTCCGCCGGGGCAGCGTTCTTCATCGCGCAGCAACTCGCGAAGTGAGGTTGGTCGGTAGGTCGATAATCCCAGAGAGGGGCGAGCCGCTCGGGACGATTGCCAAAGACGGCAGGCCGGCAGGGGCGTCAACGTCCTCGCGCGACCAACGTGTACGAGACTCCACCACTTCCTGCGTCTTCGCGTTCTCCTTCGAGCAGGCGGGCCGACGCTCACCAAATAAATTTAGATCAACGGTACGCAAAGAAGCGGTGATCGGTCATCGACGCGTACCGTTCATTGTGTCGTTCCAGCGTCGAAGGCGTTGCGTGCCTTTTCGACCGCATCCAGATTATTGGCCGCCCAAACCCATACGCCGCAAAACGCCGCGCCCAAAGTAATTCCCAGGTCTGTAAGCTTGTACTCCACCTTCGGCGGCACGACCGGATACACAGTGCGCACGACTAGCCCATCGCGCTCCATCGTGCGCAAGGTCTGGGTGAGCATCTTCTGACTGATACCTTCGACCAGTTCGCCGAGCCGGCTGAAACGAAGCGGCGACTTTTCCGCAAGGACGTCGAGAATCAACATCGTCCATTTGTCGGCGACGCGACCTATTAAATCTCTGACCAGGGAACCAATCCGCGGATCAAGGTCAATCGGCGGTGTTAGGCTGGCGTAGTACTGCGCGGCTGCAACCTGTTCCTTGGTAAATGCGGGAACTCGTCCCATGTTCACACTCTCCTTTTGGTAAGTATCTGACTTTCGAGTGCCTTCTTCCTCTTTGAAAGTATGCACGTCAAACTACGTCAATGCTCAATTCAACTGGAGATGACAGGTGAAACTGATTGGACGCACCGTGTTGATAACGGGGGGAAGCAGTGGAATAGGCCTCGAGTTGGCGAAGCAGCTGATCGCGCGGGGTAACAGCGTGATAGTTACCGGACGCAATCGCGACAGGCTGGAAGCTGCACGACAAGCCGTACCAGGTCTACACGTTTTCGAAAGCGACGTTAGCGATCCGACGAGTATCCAGTTGCTGTATCAAAAGGTGTCAGTCAGTTTTCCTCTGTTAGATACCCTTGTGAACAACGCGGGCGCGATGCGCAATATCAAGCTTGATCAGCCATATCAATTGAACGATCTGACAGCCGAGATAAACGGAAATCTGCTCGGCACCATCTGGATGGTCCAAACGTTTCTCCCTCTACTCTTGCGTCGGAAAGACAGCTTGATAGTGAATGTATCGTCTGGCCTCGCGTTTGTTCCTTTTCCCGCGGCTCCGATCTACAGTGCGTCCAAAGCTGCGATCCACGCATATACAAGGTGTCTGAGGGCGCAACTGGAAGGCTCGTTCGTGTCGATCGTCGAATTGGCTCCTCCCGCCACCGAGACACCGTTGTTCCGGGGCGAGTTCGCCGAGGAAATGAAGGGGGAGAAAGGTATGGATGTCTGTGTCCTCGTTAAACACACGATCGACGGTGTTGAAGCTGGAAAGCGAGAAATTCGTCCGGGCCTGAGCAATGTACTGAAGATCGCCAGCCGCGTTGCGCCGCAATTCATGTTTCGGCAAATGGTGAAGCTCGGCCGTCCGCGATCCTCCAGCGTCTGAAGACGAAAATATCGGGAAGCTACAGTGCTACCCCTCCGGCATGTGATTCGCGTCGGATATATGAAAAGCAGCCATGCAATTAGAAACATCGATTGTAAATGGGCGGCTGACGTCGTCCGACGGTACGTCAATCGGATACGAGTCATTTGGTGATGGACCCGGTGTCGTCCTTGTTCAGGGTGCGATGGGGACCGCACGGAATTACCATCAGCTCGCTCTCGCGATGTCCGACAGATTCACCGTCCATGTCCCTGATCGGCGCGGACGGGGATTGAGCCCGCGTCCGTACGACGCTCAACACTCGATTCAAAAAGATGTCGACGACATTCGCGTCCTTCTCAAGCATACGGGCGCGCAATTCCTCTTCGGGTTGAGTTCCGGAGCGGTGATAGTTCTTGAAAGCCTCCGAAGAGGCATACCGGTCGAACGCGCAGCAGTGTACGAGCCACCGTTCTATCTTGGTGGGATGGCGACACACCTCGTCGCGCGCTTTAATACGCAGGTTGAACGCGAACGACTGGACGACGCGCTCGCCACGGCGATGCGAATCGTCGGTTTGGGACCCCGGATTTTGCAGTTTGTGCCTCATCGGCTTCTTCGGCTCGTTGCGGCAAGCGCGTTGCGCGTCGATGATCGTCGGTCGACTTCGTATGCCTCGTTAAGGGAGTTGATCCCCGCGATGCGTTACGACTTCAATGTCGTGTCAGGTATGAATGAGCATCTACACGATCTTCGCGCAGTGAGTACCCCAGTGCTACTGATCGGTGGAAGCAGGAGTCCGGACTATCTTAAGAAGGCACTCGTCGCATTGAGGGCGACATTACCGTATTGCGAATGTATCGAACTCGCTGGAGCCGACCACTCATCGCCATGGAACGAAGATCTGAATGGAAAGCCAAAGCTGCTGGCGAGCGTCCTGGTTCAATTCTTTGCGACGAATCAGGCCCGCAAGACTCCATAGACAAAGTTGCTACGTTGATCCAACGCTTTTCTACTATAAGTTGTGGTTGCCACGCCTGCGAATTAAACCGTTGTGCCCCGACAGCGTGATAACGGTAGTTGACGCGCGCCGTGAAGAGGTGGAGTTCCAGCGGGTACAAGCCCGAACGGAGTCCGTCCCCGGACACAGGTCATTTAAGGGGAAGGCGCAGCGTCGCCGCTAGCCCACCGTCTGCACGCAGGCTCAGATCCAGCCTGCCTCCGTGCCAACGGATTATGCGCTCGGCAATCGCAAGGCCAAGTCCGGTACCGCCCGCTCTATCCGGTGAGGGAATACGCCGGAACGGCTGTTTGAGGAATGGCAGCTGCGCTTCTGGCACTCCCGGCCCCTCGTCTTCCACGCTGAGCACGACATACCCCGCCTCGGTCCATGTGCGTACGGCGAGGCCGATTCGACCGTGTATGACTGCGTTGTGCATCAAATTCATCAGTACCCTTTGCATGCCGATTGGCCGGAAGGCGACCAGTGGCAATGGTGCCAGCGATGTCTGGAAGACGTATCCGAGGCCGACGTAATCCGCTGCGAGCTGATCGACCAGCGCGTTGAGATCCCCAGGCACAACTGGCTCACTGTCCCAGCTTCGCGCGAAATCGATGAACTGTTCCACGATCGCGTCAATCTCCGCGAGGAAGTGCTCTGCGCTCGCAGAAGGGGTCTCAAACGCCTCCGGCGCCGCAATCGCCATCCGCAGTTTTGTGAGCGGCGTGCGGATGTCGTGCGAAATGCCGGCAAGCATCTCTGTGCGCGTCGCGTCCATCTCCGCAAGTGACGCGACCATCTGGTTGAATGTGCTGGCAACGGTAATAAACTCGGCTGGTCCGTCGACGGGCACCGGTTCAGGCCACCCACCATGTGTGACCGTTGTCGCCGCACGCGCGAGGCGTTGCAGTCGCACCACAGTGTACCGCTGGATGAGCCACGCGCCGAGTGCGGGGAATGCGGCGATGGTCAACAGTTGCGCAATCAGACTCCACGGCAACTGGTGGCTGATTTCGGCCGGGACCGGCAACATTACCCACTTGCTCTCCCCGCCGATCCGAAGCTGAATCCATATCCGGCGATTGTCCTTGTCGCCTTCCAGGCTAACGAGCGTACCGGATGGCAAGTGCTGCGTGAGGGTCTGCAAGAACCGGTGAGCCGAAAAGCTGTGGGCATGCGTGTCCGCATTGGCCGGCGGTGCCTGTTCCCCCCCGTTGATGGCGACGAGCTCGTTGTATCGGACCCCAGGTGGCAGCGCGCTCAGCAAACGCTCGACCTGTCTCGTCTGGGATGCAAACAGCGATGCGGCCTCATCGATGCGAGGAGTCTCGATGAAAACAAAAAATATCGTGAACGTCGAAATGTCGCTGGCGACGACGAGGAGCACAAGCAGCAGGAGGTTGCGTCCGAGCATCGAGCGCGGCCACATTCTGGTCATGCATCGAACCCTGCAACAAGCATATATCCGACGCCCCATATCGTTCGGATATTGCGCGGCGTTGACACATCGGTTTCGACAATCTGACGGATTCGCCACACCTGCATATCGACGATGCGTCCGGACGCGTCGGAGTCCGGCCCCCTGGCCCGTTCGATCAGCTTCGCGCGGCTCACCGGGCGATTGGGAGTGAGCGCGAGTGCGCACAGCAGGCGCATTTCCGCGTTGCCGATCTCAACCTTGAGATTGTCATCGCGATGTAGCGTCTTCCGCCCGACATCGAGCCTGAACGGACCGAAGCGCAGTACGGCTGTCTCGCTTCCCCGCATCGCTCCATCGATTTCGTTTAACCGGCGCATCAACAGATCACGGCGGCGCAGTATCGCACGCACTCGCGCCAGCAATTCGTTCGGCAGAAATGGCTTCGTCAGATAATCGTCCGCCCCGAGCTCAAGGCCGATCACTCGATCGACAGGGTCCCCGCGAGCAGTTAGCATCAGGATCGGCAATGTCTCGCCCTGTGCGCGCAGTCGCCTGCATATCGACAATCCATCCTCGTCGGGCATCATTATGTCGAGGATCAGCAGGTCATATGAGTGGCGTTCGAGCGACGTCGCGAGCTGCATGCCGTTGCGCACCGTACGCACCTCGAAGCCATGTGAGATGAGGTAGCGCTGGAGCATGTTACGGATGACCGCTTCGTCGTCTAGAACAATGATGCGGCCTTGCCGGGCATCGGTAACCCCGAAAACGACATCTGGCATGATGTGGACACCATTCGCAGGTACATTGTGAAGCCCAAATTGCGCGTGCATGGAAGCGCGGGTGCGAAGCGTATCGCAACTGCTAGTTCCCGCCGTGATGGTACCCACTGTGTACGGCCACTACCGACACCCTTGGGCGCCCGGCGACTACTGCTACCCGTGCGGGCGCAGCCACCACCGCTACCTGGGTTGGCGCGACTGCTGGCGCTACAGCGACAGGTGCTGCAACCACGACGGCGAGAGGTGGCGGCGTGTAAGCTGGCGCCGCCACTACCACGGCAGGGGGCGGTGGCACATAAGCCGGAACTACGGCAGCGGGTGCTCCAACGGAAACGCCGACGGCTACGCCCGCAAATGCCGGACAGTCGGCACAAACCAGTACGGTTGCTGCGGCAGACAAGGCAAAAAGCCGGATTTTCATGAGTGTTCCTCCAGGTTAGAGCGGTGTCAAAGTAGTGTGGACACGACAACGCCAGTGTAAAAATGCGACGCGCTCCTGTCTGTTTAAAAATTGTCTCAGATGTCTCGTCTGCTGCCTTCTCGCGCGCCAACGCCTGGTAGCAGGAACATTCCGGATCACAAAAGGTACCGGTGGGGTGCGTCGGATGGTCGATATTGAGTTACCGACTGAACAATCGTCTCGATGGACGGTTCGACGGAAACTTGGCATTTGTTTCTCCTCTAGCACGAACACATAACCTCGGCCGCGTACCGTCTGAATGAGCCGCGGCAAGGACGGTTCGGTCTCAAACAGGTGGCGCACTCGGCATTCAGGAACGTCGGCTCCGGACGCGACGCCAGAGTCTTCCCGAAGTCGCGGCAGCCTGATGAGGTTTTGTCGAGTGAACACGTGCATTGGCGCGGCCGCGAAGATAGTGATCAACGTGACCTCGCGCTCCGACAGTCTGAATAACCTGTCTTCGTGACTTGGCGTGCGCGACAGGAGATCCAGCACGAAGTGACCGAAAATCATGCGTGCCTGCGTATGAAGCTTCATGGCAGATGGTTGTCTCGTGCAGCGACCTGGCACAGACTGGCGCGCCAGCAGTTCGGGGGATTCCAGTGTTTGCCGAAGTAATCGTCCGCACCGAATTCGAGTCCCACGATTCTCCTCTATGTCTACAAGAGCGGTCGGCATAACGACAGGAGTCCCGTCGTCCGCTGCGCGCCAGGTTACTCGGTGCTGTCAAGGCGCCCATCCGGGCATCATCACATCCAGCACAATGAAGTCGCGGCGATTGCGCCTGAGTCGATGTTGTGAAGGACCCTCGTCGTGCAACATGGAGATCTCGAAGCTCTGGTCGGCGAGATAGCGGGGCGGATTGCGCAGTCCGGCTTCCGCGTCGGCGACAAAAATGCGAGCGGGGAGGGGACGTGTGGCTCCGTTGGCACGGCTTCAATAGACCAATCAGTCTGGTTCGGGAAACCGGACAAATCCACGACGACCATTCGATTATCAGTTCGAGAGGCTTACCCGACACTTACCGGCCTGATCTCGGTCAGGCGGACTGGCATCCTGGTAAGTAAGCGGTAAGTCGAGTGCTCCTAAACTCGTGCCACTTTGCGCCCGATCTAGGAACCGTCTTGAAGGCAATTCCTTTCCTGTCACATGGCATTGCACTGGCGACTGCGTTGACTGCAATGCGCCGGACAATCATCCCCTGTGCCATCAGTCAGCCTCTGCAGCGTTCCCGATGAAGCGGAGTCTTCCGACGAGCCTGCGTGCGCATTTCGTGCTGCTCTCTGTTTCTCTGCTGATCGCGGCCGTTCCCGGATGTGCTCTCTACGTGATGTTCGATCTGTTCGACGCAGGCGAACCCCGACGAACGTTCAGGCCGCGTTAGTGCTGCTCGCGCTGGCGGTCACACTCACGCTACGGTTGTTCGGCCTATGGGCATTCCGGGCTGCCTATGCGACTGGTCATGTCCGGCTGCAGGGCCCGGGAGAAGACGGGACATCGATCGAGCTCGACTGCGAGCATAGGTGGTTTGTTCAGCTGCATCTCGAACTGATGGGTTACGACTGTATCGACTGAGCGCGATACCTTGCAGTTGCATTGTAAAGAGAGAAGGAAGGGTGACATGAGGATGCCGTTTATCGATTCCGAGGCGAGTCGCCGGGGCGTGCCGTGGACAGCACTGACCCTGCGGCTCAGCAGCTTGTTCGCTGCCACGCTATGCGTGGCAGCCTGCACTGTCGGTCCCAACTATCACAAGCCAGCCCAGGACATCCCCGCTACCTTTAAGGAAGGCACAAACTGGCAGCGGGCTCAGGTTAACCTGCAGGGCGCCATTTCTAGCACCTGGTGGCTCGACTACCGCGACGACACGCTGTCGGGCCTCGTGAATCAGGCGCTCAAGGCCAACCAGTCGATCGCCTCTGCGGAAGCCGCATACCGGCTCGCCCGGGCGACGATCGATGCCAATGTCGCGAGCCTCTTCCCGACAGTCGGGGTGGACTCCTCCGGATCGCGCTCGCGCACGGCCGCGGTCGAGAGCGTCAGGGGTCAGCCGTACACGAGCAACCTCGCGAGTATCAGCGCTTCCGCTAGCTGGGAGGTCGACCTGTGGGGCAGTGTCCGGCGCCAGATCGAGTCGGCCAACGCCAGCGCTGAGGCAAGCGACGCCCAGCTCGCCGGCGAACGCCTCTCGATCGCCGCCAGCGTCGCGGTGGACTATTTCGCGTTGCGTCAGGCCGATGTCGACGTTGCTTCACTGAAGCAGCAGCAGGGCATCGACGCCCGGATTCTGGAGATGGACCGCGCTGGCTTCCTACAGGGAACAGTGTCAAATGACGAGGTCCTCGACGCGCAGGACAAGCTCGAACTCGTGATCGCTGACCTGCAAGCCACGGAGACTTCACGCGAGCAGGACGAGCATGCCATCGCTGTGCTGACGGGCACGCCGCCGGCCAGCTTCACCCTGCCGCCGCAGCCCCGCTATGTCTTCGCGACGCTCACCGTGCCACTGGGATTCCCGTCGCAACTTCTGGAGCGGCGCTACGACGTCGTGAGTGCGGAGCGCACGGCCGCCGCGGCCAACGCCAGGATCGGTGTAGCAAAGGCCGCGTTCTTCCCGACCCTGACGCTATCGGCGCAAGGCGGCTTCGAGCATAACGCGCTGGCGAACCTGTTTTCGGTGCCGAACCGCTTCTGGACACTCGGACCGGATCTCGCCGCCACGATCTTCGACGGCGGCGCGCGCTCGGCGGCCGTCCACGAGGCCGAGGCCACCTACGACGAACAGGTCGCCACCTATCGTGGAACGGTGCTCTCGGCGTTCCAGAGCGTTGAGGATAGCTTATCGTCTTACAACCACCTGCGTAAGCAGGAGCAGGCGTACGCGAACATCTACGAGCGCAACCAGCAGCTCTTCTCCAGCCAGCAGGCCCAGATGCGGGCCGGCACGACAAGCGAACAGGCCCTGTTGACCCAACAGATCACGTTGCTGCAGGCCGGACAGAGCCTGAAAGATACGCAGGCGGCACTGACTGAGAGCAGCGTCACGCTGGTCAGGAATCTTGGCGGCGGATGGCAGTGGGATGACGCAAGGGGTGCGGCAGTCAGCATCAGTGCAAACGCTGCGCAGCAATCTGCGGATCAAAAATCGGGAGAGAGGTCGCAATGACAGATCGCCTTGTTCATAGCCGCTTTGGGGGGCGAAGCGTCGAGTCCAGCGATAGCCGGTTGCGTCGGGAATCGGAAAAAATTGGAGTCTTCATGAAGTCACTAGTGTTGCTGTGCGTTGCCCTTTTCATACTGTCAGCGCTTTCCGGCTGCGGAAAATCCAGTCACGGCCCGGCAGCTCGGCTGCCGCAGGTCGGCGTGATCATTGTCCAGCCGCAGAGTGTTGCGGTGACGCGCAATCTGGTCGGACGTCTTGCGCCGTATCTCAGCGCCAACGTCACGGCGCGGGTGTCCGGTGTCCTGACCAAACGGGTCTATAAGGAAGGTAGCGATGTCAAGGCCGGCCAGGTACTCTTCGAGATCGATCCCGCGTACTATCAGGCGCAGCTCAACAACGACCTCGGCGTCCTCGGCGAAGATCAGGCTACCTGGATGAACGACAGGGCCAACGCGGCGCGTTATCACAAGCTGCTGCCGGTCGGCTCCGTGTCGCAACAAACAGTCGACAATGCCGATGCAACAGTGCGCAGCGACGCCGCTAAAGTCAAGGCCGATGAGGCGATGGTGGAAAGCGCGAAGGTCAACCTCGGCTACACCAGGGTGAGCTCCCCGATCAGCGGCATTGCCGGTCAGCAGCAGGTGACCGTCGGCGCCGTGGTGGGTAGCAGTACCGCCGATGCTGGCTCCGGCGGCACCTTGCTTACCACCGTGAACGACATCGATCAGCTCTACGTGAACTTCACCATGAGCGCGGCGGATCTGCTGATGCTGCGAGAAGCAAGCGCCCGCGGCGACGTCGCACTCTCCGAGCCAGACAGGACGACGGTGCAGATCACTCTGCCCGACGGCAGCGCGTACGCCCAACCGGGCACCCTCGACTTTTCCGACGTCTCCGTGAATGCCACCACAGGTGCCGTCAATCTGCGTGCACTGGTACCGAACCCCCAGCGCATGCTGCTCCCGGGCATGTACGTGACGTTGAATGTGACATTGGGCCAGCAGCGCAACGTGTTCCTGGTGCCACAGGAGTCGCTTCAGCGCGACACCGTGGGCGCTTACGTATTCGTTGCCGATGCAAGCGGCAAGGTGGCGCGCGAGGATGTGGCCGCCAACGACAGCTTCGGCACCAACTGGATCGTTACCAGAGGCCTTACAGCCGGCGATCAGGTGATCGTCTCCGGTCTGCAAGGCCTGCATGAGGGCGATCCTGTCAAGTCTCATCCATGGCATGCGCCGTCGGCGGCCGCGCCGCAAGACGGATCAACAATGGCTGCAGGCAGCCGGACTGCCGTCAACGCACACTAAGGAAGCTGTCCCATGCCTCGATTTTTTATCGATCGCCCCGTCTTTGCGTGGGTGATCCCGATCCTGATCTGTATCATCGGTGTGATATCGATGATGCATCTTGGCATCGATTCGTACCCGGACGTCGCGCCGCCTCAAGTTACCATTACGGCCACGTATCCTGGTGCGAACGCAGCTACCATGGAATCGACAGTGACCCAGGTGATCGAGCAGCAGCTCACTGGCATCGACAACCTGCTGTATTTCAGTTCTGCATCCAACTCCAACGGCACCGTCACAATCACGCTCAGTTTCCAGACCGGCACCAATCCGGATATCGCGGAAGTGCAGGTGCAGAACAAGGTCAATCTGGCCCAGCCGCTGTTGCCAGCCCAGGTGACACAGCAGGGTGTGGTTGTCGCCAAGGCGAGTCCTGACATTCTGATGTTCCTTTCCCTGCAGTCGAGCAACCCCGCCATCGATGCAGCGCGACTGAACGATATCATCGCGTCGCAGATCCAGCCGGTGATCGCACGGGTCAATGGTGTGGGTAACACGTTGTCGCTTGGCTCTGAATACGCAGTGCGCATCTGGCTGAATCCGGACAAGCTCCAAGGGTATGGTCTGTCGACCACCCAGGTGCTCCATGCTGTGAGCGCCCAGAATGCGCAGTTTGCAACAGGTTCGCTCGGTGCCGATCCGGCCGTGAAGGGACAAGTATTTACTGCTTCGATATCCGGTGACACGCTTTTCTCTTCACTGAAGCAGTTTCGCGACATCATCCTGTTGACCAACAGCAACGGCACCGTGGTCAGGTTAAGCGATGTTGCACGCATCACCTTCGGTGCGCAAAGCTACGGCTCAGCCTCTGTCTATAAGGGAAAAGCGGCAGGCGGGTTGGGTGTCTATCTGCTGCCGGGCGCCAATGCGCTTGCGGTGGCCAAAGAGGTGAAGGCCGAAATGGCTGTCCTCGCCAGGGATCTTCCGGCCGGCGTCACCTGGAATGTGCCTTATGACACGACGCCGTTTATTTCGGCTTCGATCGCCGATGTGGTGCGCACGCTGCTGGAGGCGATTGCGCTCGTCTTTGTGGTGATGCTGATCTTCCTGCAGAACCTGCGCGCCACCATTATTCCAACGCTCGTGATCCCTGTGGCGCTGCTGGGCACCTTTATCGGCCTCGCGGTACTGCACTTCACACTCAATCAGCTGACCCTGTTCGGGATGGTGCTGGCAATCGGCATTGTGGTGGACGATGCGATCGTCGTGATCGAGAACGTCGAGCGCATCATGAGCGAGGAACATCTCGAACCCAAAGAGGCGACCCGCAAGGCGATGGGGCAGATTACCGGTGCCATTCTCGCGATTACCGTGGTGTTGGCCGCTGTGTTCATTCCGTCGGCGTTACAGCCGGGTGCCACCGGCATCATCTACGCCCAGTTTGCGTTAACTATTGCGGTTTCGATGTTGGTGTCGGCGTTCCTTGCCATGTCGTTCACGCCGGCGCTCTGCGCGGCGATTCTCAAGCCTACGCATGAAGAGAAAAAGAACTTCATTTTCCGCTGGTTCGACAAATGGCTTGCAGGGATCAACGAGCGTTACGCGCGCCAGATCGGCGGTGCTGTACGTCACGCGCCGCGCTGGATGGTGGTGTTTGTATTGCTCTCCGTGCTGGCCGGGTTTCTGTACGTGCATCTGCCGACCAGCTTCGTGCCGGACGAGGATCAGGGTTTCATACTCGCACTTGTCAATCTGCCAACCGGCGCCACGCTCCAGCGTACCGAAGAGGTCATGGACGAGATATCGGACAGGCTCAAACATAGCCCGATTGGCAGCGACATCGCTGGTGTTTACCAGGTGGAGGGCTACAGCTTCGTGGGCAGTAGCGAGAACGTGGGGATGGCGTTTATCCAGTTGACCGACTGGGACAAGCGCTCCGAGAGCGCGATGCAGCTCATTCCGCAGGCGAACCGCATATTGCATGGACTCCAGGACGCGCGCGTGTTCGTCGTCGATCTTCCCACCATCCGCGGGTTGAGCCAGTTCGGGGGAATCGACATGTACCTGCAGGCCCGTGCGGGTCAGTCGCGCGCGGAACTGGCGCAGGCCGGACGCATACTGCTTGGTCATGCCGCAAAAAATACAACGCTGTTTGGCATTCGGCCTAATTCGCTTCCCGATGCACAGCAACTGGCGATGTCCGTCGATCGCGTGCAGGCGCAAGCAATGGGGCTCTCCCTGACCGATGTCTATAACGCCATCCAGATGGAGCTGGCTCCGTACTATGTGAACCAGTTCACGTATGCGGGTCGTGTCAAGCGCGTGTATCTGCAGGCCGACGCACCGTACCGGATGGGGATCGACGCGTTCCAGCATATCTACACGCCCAGCGGGATCAGCAGCGCGTCAACCGGTGCCACCAGTACTTCGGGCGAAACCACCAACACCAGCGGGTACCTGACCCAGGTCAACCCGACGGCGACCAATAGTTCGCTGAGTCCGTACAACATGGTTCCGTTGTCGAGCGTGGTGAAAACACATTGGGATGTTGGTCCCGTCGCATTGCCGCGTTATAACGGCTATTCGGCCATTGAGATTGTGGGCAACCCCGCGCCAGGCTATTCGACCGGGCAGGCCATGCAGGCACTGCAGCATATTGTCGATACCCAGCTGCCACCGGGCTTCGCCGCGGACTGGACCGGTCAGTCCTATCAGGAAGTTCTCTCTGGCAATTCGGCGACATTGCTGATGATTCTGTCGATCGTCGTGGTATTCCTGTGCCTCGCGGCGCTCTATGAGAGCTGGTCGATACCGGTGGCCGTTCTGCTCGTGGTTCCGCTCGGTATGCTCGGCATGCTGACTTTCTGTCTGCTACGTGGCATTCCAAATGACATTTACTTCAAGATTGGTCTGGTGACCGTGATCGGTCTTGCGGCAAAGAATGCGATTCTCATCGTCGAATTCGCCGTCGACGGGCAGGCCAGGGGCATGACTTTATACGACGCTGTGTTGACGGCCGGAAAGTTGCGGCTGCGCCCGATCCTGATGACATCGATGGCCTTCATCCTCGGGGTTTTCCCACTCGTGATTTCTACCGGAGCGGGAGCGTCATCCCGGCACGAAATCGGTACAGGGGTGATAGGCGGGATGGTGTTCGCGACGATCCTCGGTCTGCTGCTGATCCCGGTGTTCTACGTGGTCGTGCGACGTATTCTCGGTGACAGGCTTGATGAGGTTCCGCCCAATTTGCTGCGTAACGGAGAGGGCGGCCAGAGCGGCTCAGGTTCCTGATGTCAGGTGTATACGCGGGCGCGATAACGATGGCGTCAACGCGCCGCCGTGCAAATACGGCCTGGAAGAATTCCGTTGTGGTCGATGAGTACCTGACTGCCCCGTGAGGGTCCGCGTAAAAGTGACAATGCGCCGACGTCGCACCGTACGTTCCCGCCGTTCAACTTACAAAGGCGGGAGCACGGGGCGGCCTCATGGTTGGATGGAAGGGTACATACGAGTTGTCCGGACGGACACGTCTGCGAGCCCGTATTTCTTCGCAGAAGACGCCGACGTCACTCGACGCGTCGTTGGGAGCTGGCGTCCTGCTCACGCCATGCCCTATGCTGACGCAGCAGGCGACCGATCGTGATGCGGGCTGCGGCCCACCACGCAAATGGGCGCGGGTCTGCGAGCATGCTCAATGCGCGGGCATAATCCAGCGTCAAACCGGGGGTCCACGCCATCGTTACTGCCCGCTTTCGTATCTGCGCAGCGATCCAGAGTTCGGGGCTAACCAGTAGGCGCACGACGCCGGTCCTGCCGACGCGACCGCCGTGCAGCCTGGCGATTGCGCCATCCAGCGCGGCCTCCAGTGCTTGACTGACGGTACTCGAGCAATTCCGGTGCGTCAGGTTGTAGGTCGGGTTCGTGCGGTAATGCTCCCAGAAAACCTGCAACTTGCCCGGATCGTAGTTGCGAATGCGTACGCGTACAGTCGACGGACACCAGGCACTGGATTCGGTCGCGTAGTCGGGCTGAAATAAGCCAGGCACGTCATTATCGGGCGTCGCGCGCAGGATACGGCTGAAGTCGGCAGGCGAGCGGTCTAGCTCAGCGGCGGGATAAAGGCTGATATAGATCCCTTCCGGGCTCTCGAGCGCAGCATGGCCAGTCGATATCCTGCCGTTCGCATCAACGGCGGCGATATAGCGGTCTATGATCGGTGATGCCGGGCCGGTGACTTCGATGAACCGGTCGGCGTCCACACATGTACGGTCAGTGCGCACTCGTTGTCTGTGGGCGGACCGTCCCATTCCTTGCGTCCGAACGGCTGCACGTCTCGCGCCACGTCTAGATCGGGATGTAGACCTGGTCGCTGCGAACCTGACAGGGCGGGGTTGCCGTCGAGGCGGCGCACGCGCCCGGCGAGCGAGAGCATGTTCAGGCCGCCAAAGATCAGGAACAGACCCAGACAATAGGGCAACGTGCCGACGTAATGCGTCGGATACGGCTGGTAGAAAAATACCGCAATAATGACTTCGACGGTACCCCATGTGAAAGCGGTTTTCCAGCGACGATAGCGGACCGTCCAGGCAGACACGCACTGAAGTAGCCCGTCGACCAAAAAGAGCGAGCCGAAGATGATTGACAGGATCATGTTGCCGTGATGATGTCCGGCAAAAATCAATGCGGATGCGCCGACGACTGCCCAGCCCTTGATATACCGCAGCATGCGTTGACCGCCCATACCGGTCCACGCAACAGCGAGCGTAGCAAGACCTTCCGCCAAAAATAGCCAGGCAAAGAAGGTGATGGGGAAGTAAAGCGCATTGTCTACCGCGTCAGTGAAAATCACGAGACCGGCCGCGATCCAGAGTACGCCGATCCCGAAAATCACACGGAAGCGTTCGCGCAGGTAATCGACACCAAGCAGAAGCAGCACCAGTTTGACCATGACGCTTTGGGTTCTTCCGATCAGCGGTCTCGACACCCCGTACAAGCGACGCCCCCTCAGGCGAAAGCTGGCTTGTGCGGAGCGCGCACCAAAGGTTTCCATTGCATCGCCCGGATCACCGGCCGCAAAACGTCTGGCCTGCATTTCGGCGAAAGCGCGACACCAGGCACGTACAAGGCTCACTCCGTTGCCTCGCCCGAACAAAGGTTATCATGACATGTCTTCGAAAGAGTCCTCCGATATCCGCCCTGGCCGGCGTCTCAAACTGCCCCGTTTGGATCGGGTCATGATGCCTTGTTTGCGAGCCACTGCGCAGAATGCGTGCGCGATAGCTTCGGGCGCCGGCCCCTTGACCCGGATGACCGGCAGGCTGCGCCTACTGCTGGGCGTTCGCGACACGTTCCCGAGCTTCGGTTAGTTCTACAAACGCCCCCTGGATAGCACGTTCAGTTACCTGTCTTTCAGTGAACTGCACTTGCTCTATCTGAAACGCAAACGAACTGCTTCTTTAAGACTGCATCGAGCCAGTCAGCAAACACCTGGACCCGGCGCGACAGATGGCGGCGTTGAGGATAGATCAGGCTCATGGGCATCGGCGGTGCCGGGAATTCGGGCATCACCTCGACAAGTTCGCCGGCACGCAGATGCTGCTGGACATCATAAGCGGGAATCTGGATCAAGCCCAGTCCTGAAAGGCAGCAAGCGATATAAGCTTCGGCGCTGTTGACGGTCACGCGGCCCTGTGTCGTGAATGTTTTCAGAGTCTCGCCGTCGAGCCATTCCCAGGGCGCAATACGACCGCTGGACGGCGACGCGTATTGAATGACCTGATGTGTCGCCAGGTCGCCGGGCGTGCGAGGCGCGCCGTGGCGACCCAGATAGACGGAACTGGCGACGTTGATCAGCGGCAGGCTACCAATGGGACGCGCGATCATGCCGGAATCGCGAAGTTTGCCTACGCGCAATACGCAGTCGACACGCTCCTCGACAAGGTCGATGGCACGATCGGTCATGCCAAGCGTGATGTCGATCCTGGGATAAGTGGCGAGAAATTCGGGTAGAGCTGGCGCGACAATCAACCGGCCTATCCGGCTCGGGACATCGACGCGCAGCGCGCCGCCCGGTCCAACCGACGTTGGCCGGAACAGGTTCTCGGTCTCTTCGAAATCGGCAATCAGGCGCAAACAGCGCTCGTATAACGCCGCACCGTCCTGGGTCGGGGATACTCTGCGCGTTGTCCGATGCAGCAGTTGGGCACCTATGCGCCCCTCCAGTTCCTGGATCGCTGCAGAGACGGAGGAACGGGGCATGCCGAGCGTGTCCGCTGCGCGCGTAAAATTCGCGCATTCGACTACTCGGGTAAAGACGCGGAACAGGTCAATGCGATCCACTTTTGCGGTCACCTTTCGCAGATGCGAAATTCGTTAGTCCTTGCATCCTGGGCGCCGAAGGTTCACAGCCTCCCACGAGGCAGGCAGGTCGTCGGTTTCGACAGCTATCATGCACGGAGCCCTTCGCCATTGTTCGATTATCATGACCGGTGATGTTCAGAAATGGTGACTTTAAATGGGTGCTCTGGAATATATCATCTTGCAGCAGGGAACCTGCGGCGGGCTGCTTTGACATTGAGGATGAACCATGACAATACAAGCCATTGAAGGAAAATCACCGTAATCGCGGGCGGGGCCAGGAACCGCGGCGGCCGGGCTGCAACGGATTGCACGGCGCAGGGGCCAGGGCAATGGCGATCCGCTGCAGAGGCGCAAGCACAAGGGGTGCGGCGAATGCACCCGTCGTCGCCAGCAAGGCGGCGGGCGCAAAGGCGGTTACTCTCAAGACCGACTTGACTTCGGCGGCCCGCATAGAAAAACATCTTCTCCAATGTCGTCTCGCTCGTTGGCCGTCCGAATATTGCGATAAGCCCGGTCTATCAAGCTATGCCTTGATGCCGCGCGGCGGGTTTTCACCCGTTTGCGTGGCTGGATGACATCATGGGGACGGGCAGCAGGAGCGAATTGTCTGGAGCGTAACGGACCTTAATTTTCAATCACGACACAATGGAAAACTGTCTGGTCCGGTACAAGGGCTACATAATCGGCTTCACTCCCTTTCGATGCGGACGGAGGCACCTTCGGCGCACGATGGGCTATCGCCAGGATAACCTTGTCTGGTCAGGTTGCCTGCCCTTGTCGGCTGCCACACTTCCTGCCCGGGGGCATTCCATGAAATGGCAGATATGGCGAGACGCGAGGCGATACGGCTGATCGATAGCCTTGACATACCGAAACTTATGGCGTGCGGATAGGTCAAGTTGACGACATGGGAGCGCTTCAGAACTCGCGAGAGCAAAACGATCCTGCGCGCATGCCGCGTGCACTCACGTCGTCGTGCATCGGTAACCCGGGCGAGCGCGTTGCTTCGACCAACCGCATCCTGGAACATCGATCAGTAGCCGCTCGCGAACAGGAAGTGGGCGAAGGGCGCGTAACGCTTTCGGCCGGAGCGTGTGCTCAGCTTCGGCCAAGTCTTTCATGGGCGAGTGCAAGGATGCGGCCCAGACCTGGGTGACCGGTTTCGTAAGATCCGTGATTCCCGCGCGACACGCCGCTGCGCTCCACGTGCAGCGAAGCGACGTCTG
Source organism: Paraburkholderia sp. XV (assembly GCF_020177535.1). Lineage (NCBI taxonomy): Bacteria > Pseudomonadati > Pseudomonadota > Betaproteobacteria > Burkholderiales > Burkholderiaceae > Paraburkholderia > Paraburkholderia sp. XV. The sequence continues at coordinate 41,592 of NZ_JAGUUD010000017.1, forward strand.
AGATGGCGCACACTGGCGAAGTGCTGCCGCCACCGCTTCGTCAATCTGCAGCGCAAAGCGCGCTTCAAGGTCGGGCGCGCGTACCCGTCATACTCAAACCGCCATGCGCATCTGCCGTTCGAGCTGGTGAGCCGCAGGTATGGCGGCTGCAACGAACAAACCGTTCGCAGCATGGTCGGTGCGTTCCCAAATGCGGGCGCGTGCGTGTCACTGGTCCATCGCCCAATGGCCTCGGATGGCCACCATGTCCTTCCTGGGCGTCCTGCTGGTCATTGTTGGCGTACTTGGTCTTGCCAAGGTCTTCAGGCACTTCGACATGGTCTCCAGATCGCGGCGCAACCAGATGCTACGCATGCCTGAGCGAAACGGACAGGGCATGTTGTTTGAGGAGTTTGTTTGCGACACGGATCTGGTCGTAGGCTGGCGATTCGAGGTAGCTCGACACCCGAAGACGTGAAGGGTAAGCGGCGGCGACCACCTACCGGTCCAAATGCTTTTCCGGAACCACGAAGGCGGGATTATCGCGCAGTGGTTTTCCGAAGCGATCGCTTGAGATGAAGATCCGGAAATTCAGTCCGAACGTACCGGTCTGCTGTTCCACCTATGATCGCGCGCTGATGGCGATCGAAAGATTGGAAAGTTCGAGCCGGAGTTCGTCGTCAAGATGCAGTTCTACCTTGCCGCGATGGACGCTTAGGTTGCGATCAGTGCTTTCCCATGCTCCGGCTTAGCGCGCAGAATTCCAATACTGTCAAGGACTTGGAAGATTTCGATCAAGCGGCTATGCTCATGGCAGCCGAAAATAGAGTTGCAGGTTGGTATCCCCTGCACCTGTCTTGTGACAGGTTCTGCCCCGCCACGGCGCTGACCGGTTCAACGTTCCGGGGGCGACCGGCAGCTTGTCGATCATTCGACAATCGCACGCTTCCCCCACAAACCAAGGGAGCGCTCCTTGCCATATCTCTATCGATCCTCGCGATTTGCGATGAGGTCACAGCGACATCTTTCATGAAGCAGTCCTACGGATTCACCAAACTGATCCCATCGTTAGTCACCGGCGCCGGTTACGTCACGTCTTTCTACTTTCTTTCCCTCACGCTTCGCACGGTGCCAACCGGAGTCGCCTATGCCATATGGTCGGGCGTCGGCGTCGTGCTTATCACCATCATTGCCTGGAGATTCCAAGGTCAGAAGCTCGATATTCCGGCCCCGACCGGCATGGCTTTGATTGTCATCGGCGTGGTCACGCTCAATCTCTTTTCCTCGTCAACCTCCCACTAACGGTTCTAGGCGCCAGGCAGTGGTGATTGCGCAGCGACGCTCATTGGCGGGCCGATGTCAACGTGAACACTATCAGGCACCGCCGTTTCCATCGCCAATACCGTCTCGGCAGCCATCGCCTTTCACGGCTGCTCCGTCATGCTTGCCAGCGGCGCTACGCCGTCCTCGATGACGGAACGGAATTTAGTCCGATGCCATGGAAGCTGGTCATCGAGCACCGACGAGGGCGGCAGCTCGTTGCGACAGTACCGGTGTAGTGGTGTCTCGAGAGATTCGACGGCCGCGAGGGCGTAACGCTCGACCGTGCCCGCATGGGATGCTGGGTCGGGCAGTGTGAGGCGCTTTGCCGTCGGCGACCCGGTGCCTGAAGCTGCATGCCCTTGGTCGATGAGGCGCCCGCAACGGCGGGCCAGGAAGAACCGTTGCACCTGATGGAGCAGGCCCGATCGAGGTGCCCGCAGTGAACGGTTGGTCGGCCACTCCTCGGGGTGTCGAAACCGGAGCGAACGCCGCCGTCAACTTGGCCGTCACCCGGCGGCCCGGACCGGTATGGTCGATTACGTCGCTGTCCTGCTCAATACTTCGGTCAGGCATCTGCCACCCCGGACCGTCTGCCCACCGGCGATCGAGGGTGGAGGGCGGCAGTCGCAGGGAAATTGCCGCCTCGGGTTCACCGACCGCCGGCCCCGCCGCGCCGGCGGCCATGCGTTTCGTCGAGGGCGTGATTTTCGTCGGCTATACGCGGCTCCTGATTGGCCTTCCGGCGCACGGCCCCCAAACCGTCCGCCGCGGGAACGGGCTGCACGCCCGCTTGAGAGTAGTTAGTAATCGAACTGATTTGGGAGCCAGTCATGCTAATCCAGTTGATGCACGGAAATCGGAACCCCGATTGTCCGGAGCCTCTGACAGGTGATGTCAGAATGACCGACTTAATCGTCCAATTCTGGTCGATATAATTATCCGGATGGAAGCAGGCGCACGGGCGCCGCCGCATTAGCAAAGGAAGCAAATCCGATGACCGATCACAGCATCAAGGGCAAAACCGTCATTATCGCCGGCGGCGCGAAGAACCTGGGCGGTCTGATCGCCCGTGATCTCGCCGGCCATGGCGCAAAGGCGATCGCGGTCCACTACAACAGCGCCGCCAGCAAGGCGGATGCGGATGCGACCGTTTCTGCGGTGAAGGCGGCTGGCGCCGAGGCCATCGCCTTCCAGGCGAACCTCACCACCGCGGGCGCGATGGAGAAACTCTTCGCCGATGCGGTCGCTGCGATCGGCAAGCCCGACATCGCTATCAACACCGTCGGCAAGGTGCTCAAGAAGCCGATGGTCGAGATCTCGGAAGCCGAATATGACGAAATGAGCGGGGTCAATTCCAAGTCGGCCTTCTTCTTCATCAAGGAGGCCGGCAAGCATCTCAATGACAACGGCAAGATCTGCACGGTTGTCACTTCGCTGCTCGGCGCCTTTACGCCGTTCTATGCGGCCTATGCCGGCACCAAGGCGCCGGTCGAGCATTTCACGCGGGCTGCGTCCAAGGAGTTCGGCGAACGTGGCATCTCGGTGACCGCCATCGGTCCCGGCCCGATGGACACCCCGTTCTTCTATCCGGCCGAGGGCGCCGACGCAGTGGCCTATCACAAGACGGCCGCTGCGCTGTCGAAGTTCTCCAGGACCGGCCTGACCGACATCGAGGATATCGTCCCCTGCATCCGCTTCATGGTGTCTGAAGGCTGGTGGATGACCGGCCAGACCATCCTCGTCAACGGCGGCTATACCACGAAGTAAGCTGTCACGCGTCGGCTGCTCCATGCGAGCAGCCGACGCTTCATTTCGGCAGGGCGCCATGACCAATCCATTCCAGTCGATCCTCGACGCCCAACGCGAGCATTTCCTGACCGATGCGACCAAACGCTACGATTGGCGGATTGGTCAGCTCGACAGCATGAAACCGTATGCTCTGCGATAACAGGCAAGCGCTCTGTGCGGCGCTTCACGAGGATTTCGGCAAGCCTGCCTTCGAGCAACTGTTCGAACTCAATGTGCCGATGGGCGTGATCCGCTATTACCGCGAGAACCTGAAGGCGCTGATGGCGCCGGAGCCGGTGAAGATTCCGGATGGGCTGGAAGCGACCGGCAATCGAGGCGTCATCTACAAGGAACCCTACGGCGTCGCGCTGGTGATCGCCCCCTTCAACGCACCGATCCTGCTCCTCCTCGATCCGGCAATCGCGGCACTTGCTGCCGGCAACACAGTGGTCCTGAAGCCGGCCAACACCACGCCGCGTACCGCGGCGCTGCTGGCCAATCTCGTGCCGCGGTATTTCGGGCCGAGCCGAAGTTGCGCTTTCCACGCGATGTCGATGATGTGCCGAGATTGCCCTTCCAGCCGCGGTTAGAGCGATTCACCGATCCTTGCCGGTAACCAGTAATTCCACGCCGCTTCGACGAGTGTCCTGCGCAGGTTGTATTTCCCGTCTTTGTCAGCCTGCCTCGTTGCTTTGACGTCCCGCTGGAATGTTCGGACCGGAACAAGCCCAAGGTAGCCCATGAGTTTGCGTGGGTGGGGGAGGCGGCGCAAGTCACCGAGTTCAGCGACGATGACAAGCGCGGAGATGAAGTCGATACTGCGCAGGGTCATCAGGCCTTTAACCGTCGACAACCAGCGCCACATTTCGGCTTGGGCGCGCAGCGACTTAGTGAGACGATCGACGAGTTCGGTGGCAAACCGGGCAGCAGCCACGCGATACTCGGTAAAGACAATGTGTTGGGCGGCATTCTCGAACCTGATCTTTGAAAGATTGAGCTCGCGCTTCGGTCCCCAGCGCGTGCCGGTAAAGGCATGGCCGTGACGGAGCAGCAAAGACTTCGGCCTCTGTCGCACCCTACGCTGGTCGTTGACCGCATCCTCGCAGGCACGAACCAGGTCTCGGATGGCTTCAACCGCTGACTCCGCCAGGCAGAATAGTTTCCGGGACCGAACACTGGACGGATCAATCGGCGGACCGCTGCGGGGACATCGACTGTCGGTCGGGGAGGGCAGGTGCGAGCCAGGCGACGCTTGCATATAGGCAACGCTCGGGGTATCGATGCTGGCTGCGTCGAACTGGGCGGCCATCCCCAGCGTACCAGGCAATCCAGCCAGAAGGCTCTGTGACAATGACCATATTTGTATCGCGATATCAAGCACTCCCTTCCCTCGTTGTGTGCACCAATTCGGATGATGCTCGCACCCACCAGGTGCGTTTAACGGATTTTTCATGGCGTCGAACATTGGTGCGGTTTTTGCTTTCCTCTACATCGCTCTAGCCGGCGCGGATCATCCAGCCCCGGCCCCATCATTTACTGAGCCGGAAATAACGTGGGCAGGAACTGGTTTGGATCGCGGCTGAAGGACGGGGATTTCAGACTGCTGTGGATCTTTTGCACGATCGTGGATTGCGGCGGCTTTGCACGTGCTGAGTCACAACTACGGCTGGGTCTTCCCGCGATCAGCCGCGCCGTGAAGGACCTCGAAATACGGATGAAGATCCGCGTTTGCGAGCGCGGACGAGGTGGCTTCGCATTGACGGACGAAGGCCGTCGCGTCTACGAGGCCGCCTGCGAATTGCTTGCTGACCTGAGGCGTTTCGACGATCGCATTCAGGCGCTGAGCGGCGAACTGTCAGGCGATCTGAAGATCGGCGTACTCGACACGTTGATCACAGACCCCAATTTTCGCGTGCCGCACGTTCTCAAGCAGTTCAAGACGCGCCATCCGGCGGTCCATATCGATCTGCGGATGATCCCGACCTACGCGATCGAGCAGGGGGTGATCGATGGCGAGCTCGACATTGGCGTGATTGCCGGCCGACGTCATTTGCCGATGCTCGTGCACCGGCGCCTCTACGTCGAAACGTGCGGACTGTACTGTTCCGAAGAACATCCGGCGTACAAACTTCATGGCAATACGTTGACACGCGAACATCTTCATCCGTATGAGTTCGCGTGCTATTCGCTGCTGGGCCCCGGCGCGCTGGAGAACGCGCGTAAGTGCTTTCTTCGGACCGCCGATGTCAACCATGTCGAAGCGGTGGCCGCATTGATTTCCACCGACCTGTTCTTCGGTTATCTTCCTGATCACTACGCGCGCGCTGCCTTGACGGGCAAGCGCTTCGTCAAGGTGTTGAGCGATGAGTTCGATCTGTCCAGCGAGATCGAACTCATCGTTCGCCGCAATGGCAACCCGCCTGCTGTCTCCTCCTTTCTTGAATACGTGGACATCGCACCGGATTGCGCCGTTGCGTAGACCTGTCCCTGTCGTTGCAGCGTTGGTTGCCTGACTTGGTAACTAACGTTGTCCACATCATCATGTTTCTCAAAAAATTGCTCGGTTAATTTCTCACCGTGCCGCCTGCGAAGCGCGGCCTAACGTGAAGAATGCCATATCAGCGAGGACTCAATGACCGATATGAAGAACAGGGACCAGGGTGCCGTTCGCGCGAACCTGCCGCGGCGCGCCGCGCTCAAACGGTTCGCGGCGATCGCATGCGCGCCCGCATTGGGTGGGGTGGCCGGCGCGAGCTTTGCGGCAGCGCCCGCCACGTCCGGCACGCTGCGCGTTTCGACGTATGGCGGCGATTTTCTCGAGGCCTACAAGCAGCACTTTTTTCCAGTGTTCACGCAGCAAACAGGCATCAAGGTGGAAGCAGTCGAACAACCCGAGGGCCCGCAGTTCATGCTGCAGCTCGCTCAGGCCAACCAGGCGGGCACCGTGCCGTTCGACATCTGCATGGCAGTGGGACCGCAGATGATTCGCGGTCGCGCGAAGAATCTCTGGCGTCAGTTCTCGGCGAATGCGTTGCCGGCGGTCACGGGACTGGACCCGCATTATCTCGGGCATGGTGCATCGGGCATCGACGGTGTCGGCGCAATGGGCTGGTACTTCACGCTCGCGTTCAATCCGACAGAAATCGCTTCGCTGCCGGACACGTGGAGCGTGCTGTGGAGCAGGCGGCCCAACACATGGGGATTGCAAAGCGGCGGCCAGTCGCCGCTGTTCGAGATCGCATCGGCGCTGTATTTCGGCGGGACACAGATCCTTTCAACACGGCCCGGCATCGACAGGGTGATGGCGAAGATCGCCGAGCTCAAAGGCAATGTGAAGCTCTGGTGGCAGGATGAAGGCACGATGCAGACGGCGCTGCAGAACGGCGAAGTGGCGGGCGGCGCGTTCGTTCACGACGTCGCGATTTCGCTGGGCAAAGCAGGCTTTCCGATCCGCTCTTTGTTTCCGCGCGAGGGCGGTGTGCAGGGCGTCAACTACTGGTGTCAGCCGTCCGCATCGAAGAAGCTCGACGAAGCGGCCGCGTTTCTCAATTTCAGTTGCTCGCCGACTGCGCAGGAAATCGTCGCGCGTCATGTTCACGGCGCGCCGGTGATCGAACGGAGCCGATTGAAGCTGACTGACGCGGAATTCAATCTGGTTTCGTCGGATCGCAAGCCTATCTTTATCGCCACGGAAGCGCGCGTCGCCAACGGGCAGTATATGGCCCAGGCTTTTAACCAGATGTTGATGGGCTGATCGATGAGCGCGTTTTTTGGACTCGAAGTACGCGACGTCACCAGGGTGTTTCGAAGCGGCATCGCCGTGGACAACGTGTCGCTCAAAGTCCCCCAGGGGCAACTGGTGTGTTTCCTCGGGCCGTCAGGTTGCGGTAAGACCACCTTGCTGCGGATTATCGCTGGGCTGGAATCGGCGTCGTCCGGCAGGCTCCTTGTCGACGGTCGTGACATTACAAACGTTCCGGTCGAGCAGCGCAATTTTGCGATGGTGTTTCAGTCGCTCGCGCTGTTTCCGCATCTGAGCGTCGCCGAGAACATTGCGTACAGCCTGCGCCTGCGCGGCGTTGATCGCGCGAACCGCGCGGCGCGCGTCGCCGAACTGCTTGAGCTGATCAAGCTGCCGGGGATCGGGCATCAGTCGGTGGAGAAGCTGTCGGGCGGCCAGCGTCAGCGCGTCGCGATCGCGCGCGCGATCGCCCAGGAGCCGCTGCTGTTCCTGCTCGACGAACCGCTTTCCGCACTCGACGCCAGGCTGCGCGACCACATGCAGGTTGAGCTGCGGATGCTGCAACAGAAACTGAAGATCACGACCATCCTCGTCACGCACGATCAACGCGAAGCGATGACCATCGCCGATACAATTGTCGTGATGGCGCACGGCAAGATCCAGCAGGTCGGCGCCCCAATCGACGTGTATCGCAATCCGGCCAATCGCTTCGTCGCGAGCTTTGTCGGACAGAGCAATCTGCTCGATGCCGAAGTGCTCGACGATACGCATGTACGCGTGCTCGGCCAGGCGTTGCCGATGGCGAAGATTCCGCGCGGTACTTCGCGCAACACGCGCGTGACGGTGTCGGTGCGCCCCGAAGATACCCGGATCGAGCGCGCCGATGCAGACGGTGGCGCTGCTTCGCACGGTACGCTGCCCGGCGAAGTGACCTTCGTACGCGATCTGGGCGATCTGGTCGAACTGCGCGTCGTGTGCCAGGGCATCGAGCTGATCAGCGTCGGCGCGCCGGGCCAATGGCCGGGCATCCAGCACGCCGAGCGCGTGCGGGTGCGTTTGCCCGCTGACAGCGCGGCGATTCTCGCGAACTGATGCCGATGGAAACGGACTCGTTATTCAGCTTGCGTCCGACGTCCATACGCGTCGGCGCGAACCCGGTGCGGCTGCCTTCTGCATCGATCGTGTTGCCGGGGCTCGTGTTGCTGGTCGCTTTTGTGATCCCCTTGGTGCTGTTGCTGCGAGCGAGTTTCGCGCCGAGCGACGCGCCGCAGTTATGGGTCGGTTTTACGCTGGATCAGTATCACGCGCTCGGTGCGTCGGTCGTCATTCGCGCCACCTGGAACGCCGTCTATCTCGCGATCGTCGTTTCGTTCGCCGCGCTCGTGATTGCCTACCCGCTCGCATGGCTTCTCGCGCAGATGGGTCGCCGCGCACAAACGCTGTGGCTGATCCTGATTCTGACCACACTGTCGCTTTCCGATGTGCTCGTCACGTTCTCGTGGCAGGTGCTGCTGTCGCGTAATCTTTGGCTATATCGCATGCTGCGCGCCGCAGGCATGACCGGTGCGAGCGCTTCGCTCGTGCCGTCATTCGGCGCAGCAGTGTGTTGCGTGCTGTACGTGGCAATTCCGTTTTCGGTGATGATTCTTTATCCGGCACTGTCACGGCTCGACCGGCAATGGGTCGAAGCCGCGCGTACGATGGGCGCGAAACCGTGGCGTGTGTTCGTGAGCGTCGTGATTCCGTGTACCAGCTCCGCGATCGGCATCACACTGATTCTTGACTGCATGCTGACGTTCGGCGCGTACGTGATGCCGCTGGTGCTCGGCCGGCCGCGCGACTGGACGCTGGCGGTGCTGATCAGCGATGCCGCGCTCAACACGGACAACCTGCCCGGAGCGGCCGCGCTGTCCGTCCTGATGCTGGCGGTGACCGGCGCACTCGCGGTGGTAGTGTGGAAGCTCACCCGTGCACGGAGGCTGGCATGACATCGGCCGCCCGATTACTGCGCCACGGATTCCTGACATTGGTGGCCGGCTTCATGGTTCTGCCTGTCGCCATCGTCGCCGGCGTCAGCCTGAACCGGCAGCCGCTGATGACGTTCCCGCCCCGTCAGCCTGGTCTGCGCTGGTACGCCGCGTTTCTCGCCGACGACGGGTGGCGCGACGCGTTGATGACGTCTCTCGCAATCGGCGTTGCGGTTGCCGTCCTGTGCATCGCGCTCGCGCTGCCAATCGCGTTCTCCGCATGGAGGCGTCAGACATGGTTGACGCGTCTGGTCAGCGCGCTCGCTGCCATGCCGCTCATGCTGCCCGCGGTCGTCCTGGCGGTCGTGTTCATGGTGTTCTGGAGGGCGGTGGGGCATCCCGGTCACGTCGAGAACACGGTCCTGAGCCAGGCGATCGTGTTCTTGCCGATGCCGCTCGCCATCATCACGCTTGGCTTCGGTACGATCCCGCGCTCGATCGTTGAGGCGGCCCGGACGCTGGGCGCGCGCGAACGCGATATCTTCAGCACCATCGTGTTGCCCGTGGTGTGGCCGTATCTGTGTTCGGCTGGCGTGTTCGTGTTCATCTCCAGCATCAACGAATACATCATTGCGTATATGACATCCGGCTTCACGGTGACGACCTTGCCAATCAAGGTGTTCGACAGTCTGCGCATGGGCTTTCAGCCGACCATGTGCGTGGGGGCGGTGCTGTTCATGCTGCTCGGAGTAGTTTGCTTCGGTGCGATCGGCGCATGCGGCAACCTCCCGAACCTGATGGGCGGGCGCGAATAAGCCGGCGGTCGGCATCGCGAACGCGTTTGCGATGCTGTTTAAGAAACGAAACAACAAAATAGTTAAGTAGGAATACGAATGAACAAGCCAGACAGGAAGCCGTTCAGGATGATCGTCGGACGGCCCGCGGTGGTGGTGATCGACATCCAGAAGGGCAGTTATATGGAGGTGCCAGCGGGCTCGCGACTCGAGTTCATGCCGGACCGGATGGAGCGTTTGCACCGCACGCGCGGCATCGTCGATGCCGCGCGCACCGCCAGGGTCCCGCTTGTCTTCGTCAAGGAGGTGCATCGCTCCGACCGCATTGACTTCGGTCGTGAACTGGACGGAATGGAAGGCGTGCATTGCATCGAGGACGACCCGCGCAGCGAGTTCGCGTTCGAAGAGATGGGCATGGTGCCTGGCGATTACAAGGTCCCGAAGCGTCGTTATTCGGCGTTCTACGGCACCGATCTCGAGATTCTGCTGAAAGGGCTGAAGGCGGAAACGCTGCTGTTGGTCGGTGGCTTTACCGATGTCTGCGTGCATTACACCTTCGTCGATGCCCATCAGGGCGACTATGTGTGCCGTGTTGCTGGTGACTGCGTGCACGGTTCGAGCGTCGGCGCACACGATGCCGCATTGCGTGCAATGGAGTATCTGCAGACGGGCGCGATCCAGCCGGCGGCGGCGATGATCGACGCGATTCGTGAATACGGCGAGCGGCGAGACCGGGGATGAGAGGTCGAGCCTCCGGCGTGTCCGGCGAATGGCGCGCGCTGGTGACGCTATGCGGTCCGCTCGCACTGGTACAGATCTGCCAGATGGCGATGACGGCGATCTCAACGGCCGTGCTCGGGCATCTCGGCAGCACGGCGCTGGCAGGCGGCGGATTAGGCGCGGCGGTTGCCGCCGCGCTGCTGCTGGTGGCGCAAGGCGTGATTGCAGGACTGCAGCCGTTCGCGGCGCAAGCCGCAAGGGCCTCCGAGCGTGCGCAAATCCTGATTGCCGCAATACTGGTTGCGCTCACGTGTAGTGTGCCGGTGGCGCTCGCGCTGAGCAACGTGTCGCCTGTTTTGGCGCTGTTCGGCATGCCCCCTGCTGTGGTCAAGGCCGCGCTCGACTACTGCAGTGCCTGCGCGTGGGGGGCGCCGTTCGCGTTGTGTGTGGCGAGCTTGCGCTATTTCCTCGTCGCGGTGCGGCGCACGGGTGCGGTAATGGCGATCGCTGTCGGTGCCACGCTCTGCAATGGTGTGCTGAGTTCGATGTTGGCGTATGGGATGTTGGGCGCTCCGATCTGGGGGGTGTACGGCGCGGGCATCGCGTGGTCGCTTACATGGGCGGCGATGCTTGTCGGCCTGGCCAGCTACGCGATTCGCGTGCGTCTGTGTCCTCTGATCGTGGTTGCGCGGCTTCCTGACGCACGCAGCGCAGTGCTGGGACGGATCCGCGGCATCGTGCGCGTGGGCTGGCCCATCGCGGTCGGCTACGCGAGCGAGATCTGGCTGTTCCTGCTGTTCTCGACGATGGTGGCCCGGTTCGGCACTGCCTCATTGAGTGCGCACCAACTGGCGCTGAATATCGTCAACGCCGCCTTCATGGTGCCGCTGGCCCTTGCCCAGACAGCCACCGTGCGGGTGGCCCAGCACTGGGGCGGCGACCAGCGTCGGGATGCGGCGCACACGGCGGGTTTCATGCTCGCGACCGGCGCGGCTTACGCCGCCTTGTGCGCAACGTTGCTTGTGGCATGTCCGGACGCCGTGGTGCGGCTGTTCGTCGAACGCACGGATGCGCGCTATGCGGCAATCGATCGACTGGCGAACGAACTGTTCCTGCTCGGTGCGCTATACATCGGCTGCGATGCGCTGCAAGCCATCGCCGCGGGTGCGCTGCGCGGCACGCACAAGACTCGGGTGCCAATGCTGATCGTGGTCGGTGGGTACTGGGGCGTGGGTCTGCCGCTGGCATGGGGGTTGTCGCGCTGGATCACGCCCGCCGTGGTCGGAATCTGGACAGGCATTGCGCTCGCGGCTCTGTGCGTGGCCTCGGTGATGTTATGGCTGCTATGGCGCAGCGAGATTTTCCAGCACCCTCAGCCGCGCACGGGTTGGGTGAACGAATAACAGGAATGGCACGCAGGCGCGGGTCACACGGTTGATATTAATTCGGATTGCTATATAAATGAAAGGGGGTTACGTGAAAAAGGCAATTTCCGCAGGTTTGCTGGCAACGTTGCCGATCGCAGCAGCGCACGCGCAATCGAGCGTCACGCTATTTGGCCAGATCGACGCGGGTCTCGCTTATGTGTCGGACGTCGGCGGCTCGCACGCGTTCATGGCGGCGAGCGGGTCGACACAATCGACGCGCTGGGGCTTGCGCGGCACGGAGGACATCAGTGGTGGCACCAGCGTCGTGTTCCAGTTCCGCAACTCGTTTTCGATCGTCAACGGATCGCAGTGGCCGAGCGGTTCGATGTGGGGTAGTCAGGCGCAGATAGGCCTGACCAACAGGCAATGGGGCACGCTCCTGATGGGCCGGATGATCGATCCGATGGGAGATTATCTGTGGGCGTTTTCCTCGGGCGGTGACTGGGGCGGCTCGCATTTCGCACATCCGTACGACAACGACAACATCTGGGGTGCATTCCTCGTCAACAACGCCGTCAAGTATCGTAGCCCCGAGTACCACGGTCTTTCCGTCGGCGGCACGTACGCGTTCAGCAACAAGAGCTCGCCGAGCAGCGGAGACGGCTCCGGGTTTGCTGATAACCGCATGTGGGGCGCGGGCGCGCGTTATACGAACGGCTCGCTGCGCATCGCGCTCGCCTACGAACACCTCGACAATCCCGGCGACGACGTGACCGGTGGTACCAGGGGCGCAATCGACACCGATGACGCCAACTTTACGACGCGCTCGCAGTCGCTGTTCGGCGCAGGTGTGCTCTACAACTTCACGAAGGTCACGCTCGGGGCGAACATCACACGCACCACGCTCGATCAGCCGACCAGTCTGTGGTCGAACGTGGAATTTACCGGCGCTAATTCACTGGCCTTCACCAACTACGAAATCAACGCGGTGTATCACATCACGCCCATGTTCGATCTGTCGGGCGCGTACACCTACACGCGCGCGACGGTGAGCGGGAAGGCACCGCACTGGAACCAGATCGGCGTGATCGCGAACTATGCTCTGTCGAAGCGTACCAGCCTCTACGCTGCGGGCATATATCAAAGGCTGCACAGCGATGGCAGCCAGTTCGCAAATGCGGAGATCAACAATTTCTCGGAAGCGGCCGGCGACAGGCAAACCGCCGTTCTGTTGGGGATCAAGCACAACTTCTGAGTCGACCGGTGAGCGGTGCGGGAGCGATTACATGGATTTGACGAAAGAGTTGGCGCCGTTTTTCGACGAGACGCGCGCACGTTTCATCGAACTGAGCGACGAAATCTGGCGGTATGCCGAGCTGCGTTACGAGGAGTGGGACTCAGCGCGCTACCACCGCAAGATGCTGGAGGATGAGGGCTTCAGGATCACGCCGGATCTGGCCGGCATGCCCACGGCGTTCCATGCGGAGGCCGGCGACGGCGGCCCGGTGATTGCGATTCTCGGCGAGTTTGACGCGCTGCCCGGGTTGAGCCAGCAATCCGGCGCGCTTGCCCGGGTTGCGGCTCCGGAGACGGGCGATAATGGCCACGGCTGCGGCCATCATCTGCTCGGTGCCGGGGCGCACTGGGCTGCGGTGGCCGTGAAGCGCTATCTGGCGCGGCATGGCCTGCCGGGTCAGATCCGCTTCTATGGATGCCCGGCCGAGGAGGGCGGCTCCGGCAAGACGTTCATGGCGAAAGCCGGCGCGTTCGACCGCCTCGACGCCGCGCTCAGTTGGCATCCCGACTACGAAACCGGCGTCGTGACGGCGGTCACACTCGCGAACCTGCAGGTGCAGTTCCGCTTCAACGGTGTTGCGTCGCATGCTGCGCTCGCGCCGCATCTCGGGCGCAGCGCGCTCGACGCCGTCGAATTGATGAACGTCGGCGTGAACTATCTTCGCGAGCACATGCCAGGCGACGCGCGCGTGCATTACGCAATCACCAACAGCGGCGGCGCATCGCCGAATATTGTGCCGGCGCAGGCGGCCGTGCTGTATCTGATCCGGTCGCCGTCGAATGAAACCACGCGCCGGTTGTACGAGCGCGTATGCGACGTCGCGCGCGGCGCTGCGCTGATGACGGGCTGCCGGGTCGACATCGAGTTCGAGAAGGCCTGTTCGAACCTGGTCTTCAATCGCACGCTCGCCGATGCCATGCACGACAGTCTGATCCAAATCGGCGAGCCCACGTTCGAACAGCATGAAGTCGACGCCGCGCGTGCGGTGCAGCGCACGTTTTCGGACGACGAACGTCAGGCGCTGCTCGCCGAAGCGGGCACGGCAGAGATGCCCGCGATCGGACCACTGCTTGCTTATCGGCCAGAGCAGACGAGGCTGAGTTTTGCATCGAGCGATGTCGGCGACGTAAGCTGGGTCGTACCTACCGCACAGTGTGTCACGGCGTGTTACGCCTATGGAACCGCGTTTCATTCCTGGCAAATGGTTGCGCAGGGGAAGTCTGCGCTTGCACACAAAGGCCTCGAAGCGGCCGCGAAAGTACTCGCCCTCACTGCGATTGATCTGCTGTCGAAGCCGCAGCGGCTTGCCGAAGCAAAAGCCGAACTGATCGCGCGAGGTGGCGGGCCTGGGTACCAATCGCCGATTCCGGACGGCGTCGCCCCTGCGTTGAAGTCCGGCGTTACGCATCGCACAGCCTGAGCTTCGTCGGGTCATTTGTCAGATATTTTCTCTGCTTCAAGGAGTCGTTCATGTCGTCAGGTATCCATGGCGAACTCGCGCCCATCGACGAGCCACTCTGGGAATCTGTGATCCCCGCCTGGCAGAGCGCATCGGGGCTGGCCGATCAAAGTAAATCCGCGCTTGTCGAGGCACTCGGATTCGACACGTCCGAGGCCGGTTCGCTAGCAGAATCGTGGCGTCATCGGCCCGAACAGCGTGCCTATTGCACCGATGCACAAGAGCCGGACTACGCTCGCTGCTTGCGCGCGCCGATCGAGAAATGAAGAACCCACATCAAATTTGCTCGGTCCGTCTGCTCACTGATGATAGGCATATCGCTTGCGCTTGCTACTTCAGCACATCGGCGACCACGCTTCAGGCAGGCAGATCGTTGAGGTCGCCTTCTCGATCTGCTGAGGGCCGCCGACCGGCGGCCATAGCCCTGCTGAATAGTGATGTGCCCGTAACGCCATACGCTCCTCCAGGCTGGAAAATCCCCAGATGTGGGCAATGCGAGGTGGACCGTCGAGTGCGTACATGTTCGCGACCAGATGAGAAGTGTAGGCCTTGGCTGGGCCAATGGCCTTCTCCCAGGCGGTAATGGTTGGCGGGATTCCCCCGGATTTCAGCCAATAGCGGCGAAACTCATAAAATCTGCCTAAATTCGTCGGTTCGACTTCTGGCAAAAAAGGAAACAATCTATAGGTTTCCATGTCCATCCGGACGTGCGGGTTCTGTGTACGAAATGGCCGCTCGTCCATATAAGTCCGCTCGCGCTCATGCCGGAGTTCGTCGATGGTCCCGAACTTGCGCAGGACGATGATTTGCCCGAGCTCGCCAATTTCCGTTCGCCATGATCCAAGGAGGGTACCCGTCGCACCGGCGTCAGATATCCAGCGTCGCGCGCCATCGGATGTGGCGTCCTGTTCCAGAAGAGAGCACGAAAGTGTGATTAGCTCATACAACATCTCAATCTCCTTGATCGGTCCGGCAAGGCGTTCCTGCGGCTTGCCTCAATTGAATAGCGAACGATACAGTGCGACGGGAGCACATTTTCAAACCGCACCGGTTGCCGATTGCAGGCTGAAATCGCACCGACTGAGTTCTCTCAGCCACATGAATTGCACCGCGATGGCTACGAGAAGCCTTCCCTCGAAGCGTGGGCATGGGCGGCGGAGCTACAGTGCACGATCGCACAGGGCAAACGGTGATTTAGCTTTCTCGCCGTTGGGAACACTGCCAAGCGACTTTACCGAAAAATGCTGGACTTCACAGAAACCGGCGTGCGGCCGACACAGGCTGACAGATATCGGGAGATCTGCGCCCGCGACCCCGGGTTCTCAGCAAACATAACCTCACGAATTCATCGTTCCGCGCTGAGAAACCTGATGAGGCTGAAGGGGCGCGCGCTCACCCAGGCAAAGGTCCAGGACCCGCTTTGCGCCCGCGTCAGCGACTTCGCTGCGTGAGAACATCGCCGCCTGGTCAGCGCATGGTCGATGTCTCCAGGACGAGCGGCGATGGCTTCGCCAAGCTTGGCCCCTCGAGCATCGCCAGAGTCGCGCCGTCGCCGGCCGGCGGCGACCGATGAGCCGCGTTGCCGATCAGCGTCACGCCTGGCGTACGAGTCCACCGATGACCCACTGGCAGCGCGTTGATCGTTCGCAGGACCGGCGCGGTATCGCTGCCGGTGATCAATGTAACGAGCGCCGATGAGCGTCTCTCCCGCAGATGGAGCACCGGGCCTGGCCTCGCTACCCAAGACGTTGTGGAAATATGGTCCGCTGCGCGTGACGCAATATGACAAATTTTTTGTAAGAGGCGATCGGGCGCTTGACGATCTCGTCCGCCCAACCGTCCAGCAATTCGCCCGGAAGCTTGCGCCGCGCCCTCGTGATCGCATTGGCATGGGCTGCCCGTTGTGCCCCCAGCCGTGCCTCGCGAACCCTCTGGTCGGCCGTGGCAGCGAGTTCTGTCACGCCCACCGTGCCCATGGGCCAGACGCGGACGAGGAGCGAAAAAAGCGAGCGATCTAATTCGAAGGCGAAACCCGGGCGATTCATCACGGCCGTCAATAACGGCTAACTCTGGCCGGCTATCGTCGCGCGGTGTTCAGTTCCCCACGCCGCCATGGCTGCCATCACGGGAACAAGCGTCTGCCCGAGTGCAGTCAGGCTGTATTCGGTCCTGGGTGGAATGGTGGAATATTCCCGCCGCGCGATGAGGCCCCAACCCTCCAGCTCTTTCAATTCCTTCGACAGAATGCGATCACTGATAGGGGGACACGCCCGGCGTACGTCGGAAAAGCGCAGGGGCTCCTGTCGAATCAACGCCCATACGATCCGCGCTTTCCATTTCCCTCCCATGATCCGGGAGGTGAAGGCCACCGGGCATTGCGTCGGAGCTTTCATAAAGGGGGCAATCCAGAAAAATCGTGTGGAATCCGGGGGCGCTAGAACCTGTTGTCCAGAGATGGTCTGATCCCCGGCCGTGTCAGTCCTGGCGGGCCTCGGACGATAGCCCACCTGAGCTCCCGTATTAACAGGGAGAAGACAGCTTCTTCAAACGATAGTCCGGGCACTCCGAAAAGGGAAGTACTAACAAAAAATTCCGTACTTGTGAATGGTTAGCTATCGGCTTACTGTTTCCAGGACGCCGGTGAGAGGTACTCGTGCCTCTCCCACACCCAGGGAGTGACGCTTTGAAAGCTATCTGCGTAACATCAGGTCGAGGGCTGGAGGTTCGTGACATCCCGTTCCTGAGCGAACCGGCCGAGGGCCATGTCCTGGTCGATATGGATGCCTCCGCGATCAACCCCGGTGACAAAACCTTCCTCACCAGGCCACTGGCGACGGGTAGCTATTTTCCGGGTAGCAGCTACGACGTATGGGGCGCGTCAGGAGCGGGGAGGGTCGTCGCGCTTGGCGCGAACGTTCCATCCGGTTACGCCGGCAAACAGGTGGCGATCTATCGGTCACTTCAAGGCAGCCCGCACACGGTCGGGCTCTGGTCCGAAAGAGCGATGGTTCCTTACCGAAGCTGCCTCGTTCTGCCCGACGATGTCAGCATGCGGGATTATTGCGGATCGCTCGTCAATGCCATCACGGCTTACGCGTTTTTACAGGAGATCGCCGCGGAGCGACATCGTGGAATCATTGTCACCGCCGGGAGTGCAGCGACCGGTCATGCACTGGCCTCCCTCGCGCGGAAGCGAAACATGCCCGCGATTTTTCTGGTGCGCTCCCTGGCCGCGCAGGAAAACCTGCAGCGGCGCGGCATCGAGCATGTGATCGTGACGGCGGACGACAACTTTGAGCGCAGGCTGGGCGGACTGGCCGCCGAGCTTCAAGCGACCGCGGTGTTCGACGGCGTGGGAGGTGATCTTACGAGCCGTATCGCGCCGAGTCTTCCGCCGAACTCTACCATTTACATCTACGGGCTCCTTGGCGGTGCCGCGTCGATCTCGTTTCCCTCCACGCTGTTCCTGACAAACAATCTGGTCGTGAAAAGATTCAGCAATTTCGAGAGCCAAACGGTGAAGAATCCGGCGAAGCTCACAGCGGCGCTCAAGGAACTCGAAGGATGGATCGACGAGCCGATGTTCAAGACAAGGATCGGAAAGGAGTTCGCTTTCGACCAGATTGCCGAGGCGATGAATTACGAATCGACGTCCGGTGCCAAGGCAGTTTTACTCGCATAGAGCGCGGTAGACGCGGCCATCATGTGTCGGTGAAAGGATGATTTTCGCACCCCGCATTCGGCTGGCCCGGCATACATGCACGTTATGGTGTGGAGATAAGCATGAGTGATGAAGGGCACAAGGTCGCACTCGTGACCGGCGCATCTCGCGGAATAGGTGCCGCCATTGCGGAGCGTTTATCGCGTGACGGCTTCACGGTCGCTATAAATTTCGCTGGCAACACGGCGTTGGCCCAGGCGCTGGCCCAAAAGATCAGCAAGGATGGAGGCATCGCGTTTCCGATCCATGCTGACGTCAGCGATGCGGTTGCGGTCCACGGCATGTTCGACACGATCGAAGCGCGTTTCGGCATTATCGACGTGCTCGTCAATAATGCCGGCATCCAGAATCTTGCGACGCTCGCTGACATGACGGATGCAGCGTTCGACCGCATGATCGCCATCAATCTGAAGGGCGTCTTCAATACACTGCGGGAAGCGGCCAGGCGAATGCGACCCGGCGGCCGTATCATCAATCTTTCGTCCGGAACGACCGCGACATTGTTCCCCACCTATGGACCTTACGCTGCAACCAAGGCTGCGGTGGAGGCGATGACGGCTGTCCTTGCCAGGGAGATGCGCGGGCGGGCTGTCACGGTGAATAGCATCGCGCCCGGCCCGACAGCGACAGACCTTTACCTGAAGGACAAATCGCCGCAAATGCTGGCGCAGGCCGCCATGCGCTCGCCTCTAGAACGTCTTGGTCAGCCAGCCGATATCGCCGGGGCCGTTTCCTTCCTGGTAGGGCCCGATGGTGAATGGGTGAATGGCCAAACCATTCGGGTTAATGGCGGGTTTTCCTGATCGAAAGCCCATCCACCATCAGTGCCGCTCGCTGTGCTGCGGAATGCGTGCTCGGCTTGGCGCTATTCCGGGCGCAACCAAGTTGGGTCCGCGATCGGAATGCTATTTGTTCGTCCCACTTGGCGACCGCCTCGACAGACCCCGCCTGATCGTGTCGCAGATCATGGGTATCTGTGTTGCTCTTCTCGTTGCCGCGATTGCGCCCACACTGGCCATTCTCATTGCCGCGAGCCTCAAGGCCGTCGCGAAGTGCTCATCGATATGCCACTGGCTTTCGCCGATAGTCAGGCTTTGAGCGTCGAGCTATAGCTGCGCGTTTTGTACCCTTCGAGGCCGTCGCGGCACACCGCTACAACGCCTTCCCGACGGTTCGGGCATCGTACGACGCCTGGGCGGCAGCGATGTGCCTGAGGTTCTGGAAAGCCCAGTCACCCAGGACCTTGACCGGTTCCGCCAGGGATCGACCGACGTCCGTCAGTTCGTAATCGACCCGAGGCGGGATGGAGGGCGTGACCGTTCGCGTGACGAGGCCGTCGCGTTCCATATTCCGCAGCGTGAGTGTGAGCATGCGTTGCGAAATACCGTCAATCTCACGCTTGAGTTCGTTGAACCGGTGACGGCGCTGGCGCAGCAGGATGATGACCATCACGGTCCATTTATCGCCGATGCGGCCAATGACCTGCGAGACCTTGAGGCAGGCACCACCTCGGCGCGGAACGGGCGCATCTTCGGGAGCTTTATCAGTCACATTCATGTGCCTTAGGTGTCAAATCTGTGCGTTCTTGTGGGCCCATCAGGGTAGGCACATACTTTAACCTGGTTATTAACGGGAATCGTGAACCGTGAAACTTCTGCACATCGACAGCAGCATCAACGGCTCGCGCTCGGTCTCACGCCAGCTTTCCGAGCTCATCGTCGAAAAGCTCAGCGAAAGAAGAGCGCTGGACATCATCTATCGCGATCTCGTCGCCGAGGATCTGCCGCATTTCACCGCTGTGACCGCACCGTCGGCCCATCCGCTCGCAAAAACCGTCCTGACGCTGGATGCCAGGCAACAGGACCAGCGTGACATCAGCGATGCGATCCTGAAAGAGTTTATCGAGGCCGACATCGTCGTGATCGGGGCTCCTTTGTATAACTTTGCACTGCCGTCAGAACTCAAGGCCTGGATCGACCGGCGCATCGTGCCGGGAACTACGTTCCGTTACGGCCGAACGGCCCCGAAGGTCTGACAGGCAACAAGCAGGTCATACTGGCGATCGCCCGCGGCGATGTTTACGGCGAACAGTCCGCTCCCGGGGCTGCCGAGCATGCAGAGTCGTTTCTGCGGCTAGCGCTGGGCTTCATCGGCGTAAGGAACCTGGAGACGGTGATCGCCGAAGGCGTGCGTGTCCCGGATATCAGGGAAAAGGCAATCGCGTCGGCGCGCGACGCCGTTCAAAGGCTCGCGGCCTGATCTCTCTCAAGCTCTGGCCGGTGCACAGGCCGACCAGTCCGATACACGCCTCTGCAAGGAAACCTGGATGCACCATCGATTACCGACATACTTCCTCTCCCATGGTGGTGGCCCCTGGCCATGGATGAAAGAGTTCCGTCCCGGCGCGTATGACCGGCTCGAAAAGTCGCTCCACGATATCCGCACGGAGCTCGCGGATCTGCCGCGTGCTGTGCTGATGATCTCCGCACATTGGGAGGCGGACCGGTTCTGGCTGTCCTCTGCCGCTCGCCCACCCATGTACTACGACTATGCCGGCTTTCCCGAGCACACGTACCGCATCCGCTACGCTGCGCCCGGTGAGCCATACCTGGCAGAAACGGTACGCGCGATGCTTGAACATGGCGGTATGCCGACCGGGCTCGATCCGGACCGTGGCTATGATCACGGCACGTTTTCACTGATGCACGTCTTATATCCCGAGGCAACGGTACCTCTGGTGCAGCTCTCGATGAAGAAGGACTTCGATCCGGCTGAGCATATCAGGGTCGGTGAGCTGATTGCTCCATTGCGCGACCAGGGTGTGCTAATCGTCGGTAGCGGTTTCAGCTTTCACGACACCCGGGGCATCTTGAGCGGGGCAGGCGAGGTGGCTTCCGCAACATTCGATCAATGGCTTGACGAGACGCTGGTCGACTCGAAGTCGCCGGAACGCAGACGTCGTTTGATTGGCTGGTCCAACGCACCGGCCGCGCGTGCTGCCCATCCTCGCGAAGACCATTTGATCCCACTGATGGTCGCGGTCGGCGCCGCCGGCGACGATGCCGGCAACCGGGTCTATCACGAGCAAACCTTTATGGGCGCCATCACTGCTTCGAGTTATCGCTTCGGCGAGGCTCCGGTCGGAGTGCCGATCCCCTGACACTGCGGAAGCGCGTGGAACAGTCCGCACGCACAGAAAGATCTCTCGAGATCGGTCGTGGTTGGTGGATTGCTGTGCAATGTCACTTGGTCGCCCTTTGACTATGCTCGCTCAGTCCGGGGAGGCTGTGTCTTCCTTGAGTGCGAGGTACGGGTTGTTGGGGGGCGTATCGAGGAAAAGGTGCGACGGTGTTTCGAGCAGATAGCCGTGCAGCCGTCGGCTCTTACGAGTCCTGTTACCTCGCAGGTCCAGATGTTGAGTCCGTCGTCTGCTTGCGATGCAGACCAAGACGCTCAAAGCGTTTCTGCGCGCACGTCCATTCGGTTTCCCGAGAGCAACCCAATGCTCTTCGATGTGCTGCAGGAACACGGCATCGTGCAGCCTACGACAGATGGCAAACGTCTTTGCGTTGGCTTACGAGCTTCGACGCAAGCGCGTCGAGCAGCGACGTTCGCCTGCGGCATGGCTCTCATGCTCGCTTGTTTTTTGTTTGACGATGACTGCAGCCCGGTACTTCCAGGCAGCCAGTCGCCATTATCAGCATAACGAATGAGTGTCGACCGTTCGATACACGTACCTTCGAGATGCGCGGCCAACACCGTCATGCCGTTGCGGTCGGGACCGATGATTCAGGCAGATGGATCCGATGGAACCAGCATCATCGCCTTCCCCCCCAATCTCGGGGCAAGCTTTTGCTGGACCGCGACAACCGAGGGAAGCGGTCGCCATGCCACGGTCATGCTGTCTACGAGGCCCGCTTCATCCAGATGCATGTGATCCATTCCGTCAAGGACGTGATCGCCGAGTCTGATCGTAAAAACGGCGACAAAGTCGGCTCCGTCGCGCAGGAGAAGCTTCGGTTCGAAGGCGTCAACAGTCGCGAGCAACTGAGTGAGAACCGTCGCGACATGCTCCTTCCCCTCGAAGGGGGCGGGAACAATCGGACTTCTGAGTACGACATTGTCCGCCATATGGACCCTAGTCCCTTCGACGTCGCGATTGCCCATGGCCTTGAGGTAGGCGTCGAGATGTTCAGTGGTAACCATAGCCTTATTCTCCTGATAGAACCGTTACGCCGGTACGGCGCGTTGAGCTTCCAGAACGCTGGCGCTTTCCTTGTTCGATCTCTGCAACAGGTGCGCTGCGGCCTGCATGAAGTGCGACCGGCATCCCGTACGGGCCGGCTGTCGTTTAAATCCATCGTAAGGGCATTGACCCGTCATCATTAATCGGGTTAGCGTTCACATTAGCCATGACAAAAATGTCATGAATAAGATGTAGGGGCTCATGTGGAAAATTTGAGTGCGCTGGGAGGGCTGGAAGTCTTTGTCCACACTGCGAGAACCCGGAGCTTCGCCGCCACCGGGCGGGAGCTCGGCATCTCGGCGTCGGCCATCAGCAAAAGCATTTCCAGGCTGGAAGAGCGCGTTGGCGTGCGGCTTTTCCAGCGCAGCACGAGAAGCGTCCGTCTTACGTCCGAAGGCGAGGTGTTTCTGGACAGGTGCCGACGGATTTTCGGGGAGGTTCAGGCGGCCGAAGATGAACTCAGCGCAATGGCCCGGCTTCCTCGAGGGAGGTTAAGGGTTGGGTTGTCGCATTCGGCGGGGCTCCCATTTCCCGTGCTTTCAGCCTTCATGGAGCAGCATCCCGAGATCGAACTTGATCTTGATTTCACTGATCGGCTGGTCGATGTGATCGATGAAGGATTCGACGTCGTCATTCGCGGGAGCGCGCTTCGCGATTCACGGCTCGTCTCCCGCCCGCTGGGTTCGTGGCGCGCCTGTCTGGTCGCCTCGCCGACGTATCTGAAACGAAAGGGAGTGCCAGCGAATCCGGATGATCTTTTTGGTCATGCCTGTTTGCACTATCGCTGGACACCCACTGGGAAACTGTACCAGTGGCCGCTGCGGCCTTCGATGTTCACAGCGACGGTCTCGTCGTTGCCATTGTCGATGGTGTGCAACAGCCTGGACATGCTGGTTTATATGGCGCTGGCAGGGCGCGGGATTGCATGCGTGCCTGACTTTTCCGTCAAGAACGCGCTCGCCGATGGGCGTCTGAAAACCTTACTGGATCCATACGTGGCGGATTCCAACAGTATCCACTTGGTATGGCCCAGCAGCCGGAAAATGACGCCCAAGGTGCGGGTGTTCGTCGATTTTGTGCGCACCCATTTTGGCAAGTGCCTGGTCACCAAGGCAGACGAGCCGAAACGACAAAAGATTCGGCGACCCACTTGAATGCCGACTTTGCGCGAACGGTGCTCAAGAATTGAGGCTGCGACGAACTCGACCCGCGACTTGCTTTGCAATTGGGCCACGCCGCGACGCACATTGCGACGAACGACGAACCACTGCCGAAACACATCGTGATACTGAACGTCGCGCATTGTGGACGGATGGTCTTACCGTCTGTTCACGCATGCTGCCATGTGCCTTCGCCGGGTCAGGTTTCCGTGCATCAACAATGATGGATCTCAGCGGCTCAGTCCCCGCCGCCCTGGGCCGTCCAGATGCTGTGACACCAAACTTCCAGGATTACGACCCTCGCGCCGGACCGGGTCGATGCGTATGCGCTCGTGGCGCTGTTTGCCTTGTACCTGTGAGCGGCGTTTATCACCACTTTGTTCGTCATGACGGGCTGCTCCGGCGTATGCGGTACACGAGGTAGCGGAGCGGGGCCTGGCGCAAACGTTCTGTCGCTTCCAACGAAGAAGTCGTTCTTCGGCCACGATCACGATCTGACATTTTATCGTGCATATTGGGTCGGTGGCAGTCCGACATATCGCGTGAATGCGACGCTGAACGTGCTCGCAGAGCTATAGCCAACCTGTTCCGCGACTGACGCGATCCCATCCCCTTTCCGCCGCAACAGGCTCTTCGCCAAAGCCATGCGCCAGGCGAGCAGGTATTCCATGGGCGGGACGCCAACCTCGATTTTGAACCTCTCAAAGAACGTGGAGCGCGATAGTGCTGCGGCGCAGGGCGACCTCCTGATGGGTAAGGCCGTAGAACTGGCTCGCCATCTCCGTGTTTGCGCCCAGGCGCAGCATGCGGTCCACGGTTTCAATCTGCTGCTCGACATCACGCGCCTGGTTCAGCAGACGATGCAGCACGTCGCCATTGAGCTGGACTTGCACTACGCCACCGACGCGTTGACCAGGAGACTGACTTTCTCGGAGCGCTTCAGCGCGAAAGCCCATCGCCTTGCAGGGGCGCAGCTGACCATGTCGAAGATCATGCAGGGCCTGGGGCGGTTACGGCCAGGTTCAGCGGGTGGGGCGTCGACATCAGGGAGCTCCATGCGTGTGCCGTCCGCTGCGCCGGGTGGAGTTTCACGCGGGCAGCATCGCTCAGTCGCGTCAACGGATATGCGGCGGTGCCGCCCAGTGGGAGGGGAGCCAGAGCGTCCGACAGACGCAGGCTGGCGAAGGCCCTATCGCCCGACGCTGCTACGGCGTCCGGTAACACGAGCGTCAGAGCCTGGAGCAGTCCGCGCACCGCACGCGCAAAAAAACGGCAGCGGTGAGATGCGCGGTGGGCCGATGTCATCGATGCTGTAGCCAATGCCCTGGTCGGTCGCCACCACGCAGGCATCGACGTTGGCTTCGGCCGCAATCTCGCGCGCGAGCTGCGCGATGTGGGTGCGCAGTGGCAACGGATCATCCAGGGCAGGCGCGATGGCCCACATATCCGAAACCGGATAGAGGCCGCCGGCCTGGACGGGCACAGCCTGGATGACGGTCGTGGCGAATTCGGGTGGCGAATCGCCGCCACTGTGCGCGGCGACGAGTTGCTGGATCTCGTGCAGGCGTTCCGTGTTCGCCGCGGGCGACACGACATGGGGTGGCGCGAAGATCGGGATCACCGTCCGGCGTGGAGGATGGCGCTGCGTCAGGGGATGAGGGCGTTGCCGGCAGCGGTGCCGCGTCGTCGGCCGAGGGCGCGGCACTTGCCGACGTTGCGTCGGTCGGCGGTAACGGTGACTGTTCGCGGGAGACGGAAGACGCGTCGTTCTCCGCGCGGTGGGCTTACGATGCAGCGCGCGCTGTTGGGGTCTCCGATTCCTCAAGGTCCAGACAGAGCGTCTCGTAATCGACGCTGAGGCGTTCGGCCATCTGCCCGACCAGTTCGTCCTGCACGCGCTGGGCGGTGAAGCTTGCGAGGTCGCCAGGACGTCCTGGAACATCGCGGCGAAATCCGCCCCCGCGCCACCGCGCTGTTCCAACGTGCGCCCGGCGGCCCAACGCAAGGCAACGAATCTTTCGATCTGTGGCCGGCCGAGTCCGCCATAGAGCAGCGTCGGAATGGCGGGCAACAGATACCGCACGGCATCCTGCATGCGGCTGATATGCGGTTGCGGTGTGGGATAGCCGTCGCGCGTGAGGCGACGGGCCAGTTCCGACTGCGACAGGGTGCCGTTGCTTTCCTGTTCATCCTGTTCATACAGCTCGCGGGCTTTTTCTACCGCGAGTGCACGCTCGATGAAGGTCAGGCCGCCGTGCAGTTCGTTTTCGGCGAGATGGCCGGTGAGCGCGATGATCTCGCCGCGTGGCGACCACGGACGGAACAGGAAAGCGATGGGAAGAACCGTTCGTCACGGATCTCCGTCCCATAGTTCGTTGAGGATAGCGAGGCGTGTGTTGCCGCCGTTGCGGATGATGTAGTGCGGCACGCCCGGGCGGCGCGTGAAGGCCGGCAGCGCATCCAGCCCACGCTCGCGGATCGATGTTTTGAGATCGTCGTAGCGCGGATTGAGTTCGTAGGGTCGCAACTGGTCGAGCGCCATGACCATCGGCGTGTCGGCGATCGGGTCGGTGAGCGATGACGCCATAGGACTGCCGCGCTCGAAACCGTCGGCGAGCAGCTTCGCAGGAGTAGCTTCGCAGCCATGTCGTCGGGCGTGAGCGCGGTCATCGGTGTCGACCTAGACAGTTGTGTTGGTTCGAACGCACTTCGTTTTCGCACCAGTAGACTGCGGCGCCAGCCCCCACACCGCGGAAAGATCCGGTGCCGCAATACTGCGCAACTGACTGGCGTCGGGGTAAATAAATTAAAAAGGTTCGTGCGCTGAGCGACCGAAAAGCGTCGGCGTGCGTCCGACCTCATGAAGAGCTACCGCCACCGTCGTGCCGATTGCACCTGGCCCAACGATGGCGATCGTCGGATTTCCTGACATCGTCATTACCTCTCCTGTTTTAATAGACTATCCTGCTTCGATAGCAAAAATCACCAGTGACGTGTCGACAATCTGCACATCGGCGTCTTCTATTTCATCACATCGGCGACCACCTTCGGGCAGGCAAATCGTCGAGGCCGCTCTCTCGATGTACTGAGGCTCGCCGTCAGGCGGCCATACCCCAGCGATAGTGATGTGGCCTCATTGTTCAGCGCTGAGAAAGTCGATGAGACTGAAGGGGGCAAGCTCACCCAGGCAAAGCTCCAAGACCCGGTGCGCGCCCGCGGCAGCCACCTCGGAGCGCGAGAACATCGCCGCCTCATAGATGGTTAGCGCGGTCTCGATGTCTCCAGGCCGAGCGGCGATAGCCTCACCAAGCTCGGCCCCATCAAGCATCGCCAGGTTTGCCCCGTCGCCGGCTGGCGGCGACAGATGCGCGGCGTCGCCGAGCAACGTCACGCCTGGCGTGCGCGTCCATCGGTGACCCACTGGCAGCGCGTTGATCGTTCGCAGGACCGGTGCCGTGTCGCTGCCGGTGATCAGGGTGGTGAGCGCCGATGTCCAGCCGTCGAATTCAGCTCCGCAGGCCGCATCAGTTGAACGTAAGTGTGGAGCACGCCTGCCGGTTCCCTGTACACAGCGATCCCCTTGCCCGGCTCGAGCGCGAACATGCCGCCGGCGCCAAGGTCTCGACGAAGGACACGCCGGCATAGGCAGGCTCCGTGTCTGACAACTATCTGCATGATGCTGATCGGCGTTTCTCTGCACCGGCTGCAGCGGTCCCTGGCGGGTGCGTGCGTCAAGAGCAATGCCAAGCCGGGCGGCACTCATGCTCCGACAACACCCCTCAAAAGCAGGGCGCTTAGCTTGTGGGCCGCTCATAACCGTCAGGACGCAGCAGCGCCAGACTGCCGCGCATAGCGGGGCGGCGACTGACCTACGTGTCGGGTGAAGGCGACGCTGAACGCGCTCGCTGAGCCGACGCGTTCGGCGATCTCGGCGATACCGGCTTCGCCGCGCCGGAGCCTGGTCTTGGCCAGGGCCATGCGCCAGTTCAGCAGGTAAGCCATCGGCGCCAGACCGACAGCGCCATGAGACTCAGCTTGCCGAATCTCTGAGGAAGGCAAGCAGGAGTTCGCCGAGCCGAGTCGGCTGCTCCTGCTGGATCCAGTGACCCGCGCCGTCGATAAGCTCGGTATCACCCATTCTCGTCGCTGCTTTCGTCTTCATCAGATCGAGCGCGCCGGGTGCTGCATAAGTGCCCCAATCGCTCCGGCCGCCAATGAAGAGCGACGGGACATCGATCGTCTTGCCGGAAAATAGGCGCAACTCTGCGTTCAATTCAGGATCGGAAAACACGCGATACGCCTGCAAGGCGCCTTGGAATCCCGTGCGGCCATACTCCCACCTGTACACCCCAAGCTCTGATTCGGTAAGCCATTTGCAGGCCATAGCCTCGGCGGCGGACGGTTGGAATGGAGCGACGGTCTCGGGCATCGTCTTGCCGAGTTCCATGACGTAGTAGGCGGGCATCTGGGCAAGCTCTGCGGCGGTTAGCGCCTTCAACGGATGCGGCTTGTTTCCCGGCCAGTCGGCGCTTTTGGCGTAAAAAAATGCACGGAGAAACGCGTGCAAACCCTGTGGCGGGTGCCACATGTCCTGGTTCGCCTGCCGTGTGCTCAAGTACTGCTGGTAATGCTTCCTCGGCGGATCGAGCGCTGCCAGCGCGGCCGCTAGCTTTTGATTGCCATCGTTCGGTTGAGCCGACACTACCTCGCTGTGCGCAATGTTGAACGGCAGCGCCGGCGGACCGGGAAACGGTGCACTCATGAGCACCACTGAGGGAAAGACGTCAGGTCGGGCCAGCGCGCAATAGGCGGCCACCGGCGAGCCGAGGTCGTGCCCGACCAGCATTGCCGTGCGCCGATATCCCAGTGCCAGGACCAATGCGAGGGCGTCACGCGTCATGTTCAGAAGGCTGAAGGGCGCGAGCGGTGCGTCATAGTTGTTCGACCAACCGGTGGTACGGCCGAATCCCCGCTGATCGGGGGCCACGACGTGGTAGCCGGCGTCAGCCAGAATCGGCATCAGGTGCCGCCAGCCATAAGCAAGATCGGGAAAGCCGTGCAGAAGCAGTGCGAGCGGTCGGTCAGGGCTTTCGTAACCGGCCTCGAGAATATGAACATCGAGGCCGTTGACCCCGTGGATCATGCGCGAGCGGACGCCATTGGGAAGCGTTCCTTCGCCGTATGTTGATGCGGCCAAATCAGTTGCTCCTGTGAGGTTTGCCCGCGCGGGTCGAAGCAAGGCTGCCCCCAGGCCAGCGGCGCCCATCGCCAGGAAGGCTCGCCGGGACGCCGATGGCTTGAGCTGGTAAGGCGGCATCGTTGCGGTCCGATATATGGTGATCACCATAGTATGTCGATCACCATAGATTCGTCAAGCGAGACGTGATACCGTTTCAAAATGACACGTAAGACCGATGCGCGCGCGCGCGCAATTGCCACAGCCGAACGGCTGTTTCGCATCCAGGGCTACACTGCGACCGGATTAATCCAGATCCTTAAGGAAAGCGGTGCGCCCAAAGGATCGTTTTACTTTCATTTTCCACGCGGCAAGGCACAACTTGCAGAAGAAGCGATAGATAACTACATCTTGAGCCGGATGAGCGTACTGCGGGCCATCTCGGCGAACACGACGGGCAATGCTTTGGAATTTGTTCAACAGATCTTCGCCACATTCGCGGCGGAAATGGTGGCCACCGATTTCCAGTATGGATGCCTGATGCAGAACCTTGCGAACGAGCTGCCCGCGCTCGATGCTGAGCTGACCGGGCGGGTAGCGCGCGGTTTTGCTGACTCGACCGAAATTATTGCGGAGCACTTCCGACGGTGTGGTTTCAGTTCCGCGCGAGCCTCCTCCACCGCTTCTGCACTGGTCGCCGCTCTTGAGGGCGCCCGCACGATCGCTCGTCTCGAGCGCTCGCCTGCTGTGTTCAAGGCGCTCGCGGAAGTCAGCGTCCAGAGATGGGCGACCCCAGACGGGTGATCCACCCTTTGTTCCCGCCCGGACGATTCGCCGTCATGCGTCTGAGGGTGGTGGCCCGCTGGCGGGGAGTGCGCTTGATGCGCAAGTGCTTCAGCCTGGCAGCGGCCAAGGTTATACGCCCAACGCCGCTGGTAA
The DNA here is from genome assembly GCF_020177535.1 of Paraburkholderia sp. XV. Lineage (NCBI taxonomy): Bacteria > Pseudomonadati > Pseudomonadota > Betaproteobacteria > Burkholderiales > Burkholderiaceae > Paraburkholderia > Paraburkholderia sp. XV. The sequence continues at coordinate 71,270 of NZ_JAGUUD010000017.1, forward strand.
TTCATCGGTGTGTAAGCACGAGAGTTCCTTGAACCGGAGAGCGAAGGTGGTGCGTGACATGGCTGCCTGCTCCGCCGGCGTCCGGTAGCGTCCATTTTGCGGCGGGCCTCTCGTGCACGGCTTGATCACCGCACGCGTCCGTTTATCCGCGAGCGCGGAAAACCAGCCGACGGCTTTATTGCGCCCACAAGCTGCAGCCGCAAAGCTTGCACGAGCACGAGGGTGGCCAACTGCTGCGCGACAATGCCACCTCCCGGCTACGCTTCGCGTAATTCCTCTCTCATGCGCTCGTTACACCGTCGCAGCGTTGACGGGCCCGGTTCCTCACGAATGTGGATGACCGCGGGGACCACGTTTTAAGAGCAGATCGGCCTGACCGTTGGCCAGCGTGAATTAGCCGCCGACGCTCAGGAATTTGCCTGCGCCGTTGTGGGTCACGGTACGGCCGACCCTGACCTGCGGGACCAGTGTGCCGAATGCGACCGGCCAGGCCACTAGATTGCTCGCGATGCAAAAGGGCCTGCCCCGCTCGAGCAGAAGGCACCAGCGCCGTAGAACTTCGGTTCTGCAGGGCTCCTTACTTTTTCGACTCGCGCAGGGAGCGCACGCTTTATCGCTGTCGAACGGAGGCCGCGAACCGCTTCGGTGAAATTCCGACAACCCGGGTAAAAGCGGTGCTGAATGCGCTTGGTGATTGAAATCCGATAGACAGCCCGATTTCACCAATACCTCGCGTACCGAGTCGCAGTGCGTCCTTTGCCAGCGCCATACGCCAATGCTGCAAGTATTCGACGGGTGCCATCCCGACGGTCGTCCGAAAACGAACGGCAAAAGCGGAACGTGAGACGCCGCAAAGCCGAGCCAGGTCGGCTACGGTCCAGTCCTTCTGCACGTCGCGGTGGACCGCTGAGAGCGCACGCGCCACTATCGGGTCTTTTAGACCCGCGATCAGCCCCGCGTGCTGCGGCTGCGTAGAAAGTCGGGCGCCGCGCAGAATTTCCACCAGGATCAATTCCAATAGACGTGCGACGACGAATTCGCTTCCAGGCCCCGGGTGCGAGGACTCTGCTTCGTTCATGCTCATCAGGGCGCGAATGCGCGGCGAGTACGTGTCGTTTCCCGGGATGTGCACCAGCGAAGGGAGCAAGCCCGTCAACAGGGTCTCGTTTGCCGTATCGAACAGAAATCGACCGCCGCGAAGGGTGACCGGCGACTTCGCGCCGCTGCCGACTCGCAGTGTCGTCTTTTTCGTCCGGGCGACTGCCGCCTCGCTCTCGATCGGTTCGATCGAGAGGTCCGAGCTGAGCACGAAGGGTGCATCGGTACGAACGAGAACAAAGTCGTTGGCGCGCAAACGCAAAGGCGGCACGCGCGGACGAACCAGTTGGCATTCTCCGCGTGATAGCCAGCAGAACAGGAGATCGTCCCGCTTCTGAAACGATACCGCCCATGCTCCACGCCCCTCGAGGCCGCCCCACATGGTGGCACTCGGTCGAAGCAGGCCGATCAGATCGAGGAAAGGATCCATATTTGGACGAGAGATAAAGTTTCTCGGTCATTTAGCTATCGACCGTACTTGTACCGCAGTCTACGATGACTGGGCAATCAGCGGGTCCGCCGTATCGGACCTGTTCATCGACACTCTCCGTGGATTCAGGTCATGCTGAAAGAAAAACGTATCGTCGTTCTTGGCGGGTCTCGCGGCATCGGCTTCGCCGTGGCCGAGCAGGCCGTGCTAGAAGGAGCCAGTATCGTCATCGTCGCCAGTCAGCCCAAAAGCGTCGCCGATGCGGTGGATCGACTCCCAAAAGGTTCCGCCACAGGCAGGGCCGTGGATTTGAAATCGGCGAATGCCACGAGACAGCTCTTCGCAGAACTGGGTGAGTTCGACCACCTGGCCTATACCGCGGGTGAGCCGCTTCCGTTCGGTTCACGCGTCGTGGACACCGACCTGGCGGCCGCTCGCGAATTCTTCGAGTTGCGTTATTGGGGCGTGCTCGCTGCGGTGCAGGCGGCAAGTCCCCACATGCGTCCCGGCGGCTCGATCGTCCTGACTGGCGGGACTTCCGCACGGCGGCCGCCGGCGGGCTTTGCGTTTGCGGCGAGCATTTGCGGGGCTATCGAGTCGCTAACGCGGGCCCTCGCCATCGAACTCGCCCCCATCCGGGTCAACGCGGTCGTGCCCGGAATGGTCGTCACCGATCTCTGGTCCGGAATTCCGGCCGAAACGCGCGAACACATCTTCCGCGAAACTGCTGCGAAGCTGCCCGTGGAGCGAGTTGGCACACCTGACGATCTCGCTGAGGCCTACCTTTCGTTCATGCGAGGGGGCTACACGACTGGTCAAGCTGTGGTTGTGGATGGCGGTGGAACCCTCGTGTAGTCGTTCTGCAAACCTCAGATGCGTCGGGTAAATGAAATGGGGCGTGCGCCACGCAGCGTCCAGGCTGTCTGCCGTGCAGGGTTGCCGTGGACCATACATTTTTTGCTCGACCATACTCCACTGCTTCACGGAGGACTTCCACCTCCATTGTTTTCTTTCCCAGCAATCGCTGGAGTTCGCGAATCTGCTTCATCGCTTCAGCCACGTCCGATGCCGGTACCACCTGTTCGCCGGCATTGACCGCCGACAGGCTTTCATCCTGATAGAGCTTGCGCCAGCCAAAGACCTGGTTGGCATTCATCTGATGGCGACGCGCAACGCCCGAAACAGTGGCGCCAGGCTCGAACGTCTCGCGCACTATTGCGAGCTTTTCTTCGACAGAACGCCGGCGGCGCTGCTCCGGCTGGGTTAGAACTTCGACGGGTTCCACGTTGTGACTGGGCTTAAACATAGGCGGAAGACTACCTCATAATTTAAGCGTTACCCAGTGTCCGGTTTTCGCGGGGGCCGGCCCAATGGCCTGTTGCGTAAGGGACATGATCGTGGCGTCCGGCATGTCTTCCTGCTCTTGATCTAGTGGGGCTGCAAGGCAGTCCTCGCGGGGTGGCCGATCGTTCTTCGAGAGGCGATTCTCGGCTAAAATCTAGTCCCTGTGGAGGACTTGGCATGACACTATTCACGATCGGCTACGAAGGATTGGGCATCAACGATTTCGTTTCATTGCTCGATTCCCACGAGATTGAAACCGTGGTTGACATCAGGGAACTTCCATTGTCGCGCAAACCGGGCTTTTCCAAGACGGCGTTGACCAATTTTTTGAACGTGTCTGGCTTCGAATATATTCACATGGCCGATTTGGGATGCCCGAAGCCAGTCCGCAATCGTTTTCGCGAAGACGGCGACTGGAGTCAATACAAGAAAGGGTTCTCAAGCTATCTGAAAACACAGGCAGCTGCAATTGAAGAGCTTTCTAACCTAGCAGAAATGTCGACTTGCGCGTTGCTCTGCTATGAAGCGGATTACAATTATTGCCATCGCATGATGGTTGCAGCTGCAGTGCGTTCGCACTGCGGGGCGGAGGTTGAGCACATCTCGTCCAGCTCTAAAACAGCGCGTGTTGCGGATCGTCAGAGATCTTTCGCTTAGGTGGATAGATTAAACTGATAATCAACCACTGGTCCTGAAAGCGGTGCTGGTTGCCCATCAGAAACATTAAATCCTTGCTTCCCAAGTCAGTCTCAAGCTTGGCTCTGAATGGCTTTTCCCATTCCTTGCCATGAGACTTGCGGCAATTCCAAAACAGGGCCCCGGCTTCCCAATCAACAACCTTGTGCTTATATTCCTTCGTCCCATCCGCTGTTTCGCAAACATACCGATAGTAGAAGTCGAAAGGAATCTTTCGGAGTTGCCTCACTCGTTTCCGCTCGTCCGCCTCGGAGAAGAGATTGCCTTGCATCTGCTCTTGCAGCAGTTTCTCGCGCTCTTCATCAGTCCAGTCGGCGTTGCGCGCTTTGCTAATCTCTAGGCTGACTAGGGCTTTGGGCCGCAACAACGCGAGTGAGAGTCGATCTTCGCACCGTGCTGTATCAATATCTTCGAAGTCGTTGAAGGTAGGAACCTTGTCCAGCCATTTGCGCCTTTTCTCCCAACCTTTCTCGCTTCCAAGCTTGGGTCCGCCGGAGACGGTGTCGACGAAAATCTTGTGGCTCTCCGGACGATGATCCTTGGGTGCCTTCTCAGTTCGGGCGTTGATCCATTGCCATTTCGCGAATTGGCGACCGTCCTCGATTAAGCGAAACGGAACAGGAAAGAGGCGCCGCATTCCACCGCTTTCAGCAATTCCTGCGACGCAGGATGTTTCAATGTATTGCGCGCTAGGCGATGGGTATGTTTTAGCCAGAATTAAAATTCGCTCGACACGTCCAAGTGCCATTGTTGTTCACCCTCGGTCACGTTCTCATAGATTTTTCTTGAATATTATTTGCCACTGATACCCGCCGATTCTACAGGACTTCGTGCCCATATCGAAAAGTTGGCGACAGGGAGCATTTTGATGCTAGCGGAGGCGGGCAGTCGGCGAGGTGGCGCCGGACATCGTAAAGAAGGAAGTCCAGACTTTCTCGGACGTGAACGTTACCTGGCTCGGGAAGGTTCTTCGGGCTGCGGGCATCGCTGGGCCGAAACAAGTTAAACGGTGAGCACTCGCTATTTTCTCCGCTGTCGCAGGTGCTCAGCTTATGACCCGCAGTCCTTCGGACATCAAGATCTTCGATACATTAATCGATACTCATCGGGATTCGGGACTCTTGCCTGCGTGAGGTCGGTCGTGTTTCTTTATCTCGCGGACAGCGAGGCCCCCGGGGCAACACAATCAGACATATCGGAGTGCTCTCAAGAAGCGGTTTGTGCCCACGCTAAGCCAACAAGTGGGCAGCACGCCATCTCTTGTCATGGTGTTTAGTCGGCCGCCAAGGCTTACGGCCGAACAGATCGGCATTGACCAGCGCCGTGTGGGCGAAGGTAGCTCCCTGCGGGGGGCGCGGCTTTCCTACAGTGCCAACACTCAACGCTCCACTGGGCACGTCATACGCAGCCACGGGAAGCCCGACAACTCTAGGCGCGGGTACTCCGGGCGCCGTCAGGATACGAACTCGAGGCAGGGGACGACTCGGAGCGACCTTAGGCGTGACTGTTAGACCGAACACTTAGAAGTGTTCGGTCTAACAGTGCAGCGGTGTATCGCACGACGCAATATACAGTGTCCATGCGGTGGCACTTCCGACCGGGCGTCGTCAGATATCAATGCATCGACCCGTGTCGGTGTCTCATATTCTGAAAGATAGAGACGTTACAGAGGCCAGTTTAATTTGCATTGGCATGGTTTGTTATCTAGATTGAATCTGTGGCGGGAGGACCCGCGGTGATACACCGTCCCGCAAATTCCTGGTTTTGAAACGTGCGTAATCGATTGTCGAATTGATGTCATGATAGACATGTAAACGCCTGCTAAAGCGATACTGCGCGGCGTTTAGATCGGCTCAGTGAGGAGTCGAGCGTTTCTTGGAAGACAGATGCGATGACCCACCCATCGACGGCACATCGATCCAGCCGGTTGCTAGCAGCACAACGAGCCGGGTTGTTAGCGACTGTCCGGATTGATCCGGACAGTGTCAGTAATCGCCGACGGAACATCCCCCGACGTTTTCCTCTTTAAACGCTCCGTCGTCGTTAAATGGGAAGCTGTTATGAATGAGACCTTCGACGCGTATGGATCGTCTTGTAATGTCTTTGGTTGAAAATGGGCCAGCCTGTCGACGGCACTTAAAGCGCACGACGATGAGATGCAATCTGAACGCCAGTTCGTGGCATGCGGCGTTGTCGAGGGCGAGCGGCAGTCTGGAGCATCACATAATTAAATCGACTCGGTAATGGATGCGATTAGAGGGCGGGAAATTTCGTCGCATCTGTCATAGCACGATCGGCTTGAAATCTGTCCCCCATCGTTCGTCTTTCAAGCAGACGACCGGTTGCGGTATTTGTGTCACAGTGGCAATTCCCCAATAGGGGGAGAGGTGAATAAAAAGAACCGCCGCGTAGCTGCCTTGCTTACAAGGCAGACGTTCCGTCCGCCAGAAGTGACGGCCGTTTCCGGCTGGCAACTCCGAAGGCGAAACGTCCAGTTTCTGTATCGCCGTTGCCTGACATTTGCCACAGTTGGCGTGGTCCTACCGGCCACATTCGGGGCAAGTGCTGTAGCCGAAGAGGATCGGCACGCTGCTGTTGCACCGGAACCACAACGAAACGTGGCTCAGGAGTACCGCGCGGCGTTCGAAGCGATGATTGCCGATCCCACCGACCCTGAGCATTCGTTCCAGTTTGCGACGTTGGCGGCGGCGCAGGGCGATCTGCGCGGCGCCATTGCCGCACTCGAACGCATCCTGAAGATCAATCCTGGGCTCTCAAACATCCGCCTGCAACTGGGCGAGCTGTATCTGCGCGCAGGCGCGACGGATCTTGCGGCGGTCTATTTGCGCCAGGCTCTGCTCGCCCCCGATGTTCCTGGCCCATTGCGCCAACGCGCGCAATCGCTGCTCGGTCAGGCAGACCGTGCGCAGCATAAACACTTCTTCACGGGGTCCTTATATGCAGGCGGGCGCTATGACAGCAATGCGAATGCGGGTCCCTCGTCGCGCGACGTAAGGGTGCTGGGCCAGCAGGGTCTACTTAACGAACAGGCGGTCGGCCACAGCGACTGGTCCGCAGAAGTGGGTGCGACGCTGAACTACACCTATGCCTTCGACAGCCAAGCGGGCAACGACCTCGAAGCCAATTTCACAACCTTCAATCGGCGTTACCAGGACACACACCTGCTGAATCTGAACAGCTTCGGCGCGGACGTCGGTCCGCGCTTTTACCTGGGCAACGTCCTCGATCCGAACTGGTCAGTACGGCCGTTCGTGTCGGCAACCTACATGCTGTTGAACAGCCGAGACTATCTGGGCGGGTACGGCGGCGGCGTCAATCTGCAGAAGATCTTCGCGTCGTCCTCGTACTTTGACCTGACGCTCGAAACGAGCGATCAACATTTTTTTGACCAGGATGCGTTTCCGACTAACTCTAACCGAACGGGTCTATATACCCAGTTGCGCGGCAGCGTCGGTTATCAGGTACTTCCTGCAACGCGCTTGTTTACCGCAGTGAGTCTCGCGCAGCGGAACTCCGATGCGGGCTTCGAATCGTTTAAGGAAGTCGGGTTCGGAGCGGGCGTTACGGAAACTTATCCCGCACCCTTTCACTGGACCGAGTATTCCTGGAGTACGTCTCTTTATCTGGGCGTGCACCGCAGTATCTACAACGACGCGGACCCGCAGATTGATCCGACGGTCAAGCGTCAGGATAACAGGCTCGACATTGTCCTCTCGCACAACGTGCGCATCACGCAGACGCTCACGCTGACGGCCGTGGTGCAGTACACGAACAACAACTCAACGCTGCCCAACTTCAAGTACCACGACACCAGCGCGAGCGTGGGGCTCGCATGGAGCTTTTGATAGATGCGTGTGCTGCGTTGTAAGGCGTGATACAGGCGGAAAGCAAGGATGAGGCCGCGTGCACGGTGAGCTAATAGGAGTGACCGATCATGTTCAGGTTCAAGTCAAAGATGAGAACGCTGTCTACCCTGATGGCTGGGCTAGTATTGGCGGCCCCCGCAGAAGCGAGTGTCGAAGGGGCATCGCTGACGTTTTCTCCGGGCAAGGGGCTCCGACCGCAGGTGACTATGGCGCGTGGCACCGTCGGCGCGGGTCAGCGCGTAATAACCGGTAGCTCCGAGGTGTGCGAGATATTGTTTCCAGACGGGACTTCAGTCACGCTCGCACCCGTCAGCGATATGAAAGTCGAGGCGTTCGATTATTCGGAGACGGGCGACGACCGGCTCGTATTGGAAATGGAAAAGGGGCTCATGCGTGTGGCGGGCGGGAGGCTTAATGACCGTGCGCCGGTCATCGTAAAGACGGCGGCGGGCGAAGTCAGGCTTGATGCGGCGTCGGCGGTGGTGGAGGTCAGTGCGGAAGGGCGAACCCGCACAAGTCTGCTGTTTGGACGGGGCGTGGAGTTGCGAAACGGTGGGCAGACGCAGAGTGCACAGAGGCCGGGGTTTGAACTGGTTTCGCTGGCGGGGAAGGAGGGCCCGGAGCGACCGGTCAGGCAGCCTGAAGGCATGGCAGCGACCGATGCGTTTGCGCTCGGTACCGCACAGTTGGCGGGTTTGTCGAAAGAGCAGGAGGATCAGTTGGGCAGAGTGGGATTGACGGAGTTGGTCGCACTGGGGACGAGTACGCTCGCTCTCGCGACGGAGCAACAGCCGCTGGGGACAGTTAGTGGTCCCGTCGAAACACCGCTGTCTCCACCGATATCCCCGACATTCGGAGAGATCGGCGATACACCGGGTGGATTCGGAGCCAGTGGATTCGCGCCGGGGAGCGGCGTGGATCCAAACAAGGTCCTGGCACTAGGTCAGCCCACGGATGCGGCCACCCCCGTGAGATCGCTTGAACAGAACAGGGGTAATGCGACGTTCAACAATGGCGCTCTCAACGAGCAGGTGAGGGGGCGGGCTCCAACTACCAACCGGGTATTCAGTTCCACTTCGTTAGACCCATATTCACAGACGTTCGGGTCCGGAAATCCACCCCCGTTTGTGATCGCGGACAGATTTGACGTCGATCCCAGCACGGGGGCGAGAACAGTGATACCGTACCCGCCGGATCCGCAATTGCAATACATATTTCGTACAGACCAGAGTGGAGATGGCGCTCTCCTGGGTATCGAACTGGTGGGTCAAACCAAACCAGCTGATGGAGATTCCTCCCTTCCCCCGGGGGCAACTCATATTCTCTACGACGTCAGTCCACGACGATCGTTCAACTCGACGGCACCATTCTTTCTCTCGGGATTTCCCTCCATTAAATGGCCCACATCACCGAAAGATTCTGGCACAACTATCACTATGGATATTGAGGATAACACCGCAAACTCGGTCGGGAATGGCTCTGGTTTCAATACCACGGCATCGCACTGGGAGTTTTTGCAGGCCGGGTTTCAGGTAGTATCGGTGACGATTCCAAGTGGTAACCAACGGATGACGATGGAGCGGAATCCGGACAACTTTCTTCTTCTCCAGGTGCGTCCAGGGAAACTCGACCCGCAAAACAACTCCTGTGCTGCACCACCCTGTCCGCAACTCGACTCGGGCCGCCCCGAACGCTTTATCTTTGCAACCGGCAATGTCGACGGGGGACGTCTTACTCTTAAAGCGGACGGAACGAATACACTCAACGCCGACTTCAAAAACACCTTCGGAGTCGACCGGTTTTTTGTATCCGCTGGCCTTTCGGAGAATTTCGACCCAAAGAGCCTCCGGGACGCGACGGTCGCCTCCGACACCCGTGCCTTCCTGCGAATGCCGACGGGTCTGGGCCTCAATCTGACGGACTCAGGTTTCTTCGTTGTCAATAACGGCCCAAATCTGCCCACGACAGCACCGAATGGCTTCCTGCACGCCGACTTCGGCATGCAAGGCGCCGGCGGACTACAACAGTCGACGCTTTCCGTCACACTAGGCGATGTGACGTACGCCCTTCTCCCGACATGTGGCGGTTGCATCCTGCAATACAGCGCGGTCGCGAGCGGTCGTACCATCGGCTCCTCGCACGGAACCACTACCGGCGGTCCGGTCGGTACGGTCGCGATTTCGAGCCCGATTATGAGCACGTCGTTTGGTGGTGGCAATCCGCAAATCAATCGGGCCGGCTATGCGGGCTACTTCGTTCTCGAGAACTATGCACCTCCGTGCGACGGTGCAACGATATGCGATCAGGATGTGTCGAATCGTCAAGTCAAGCTTCTCGGTGGCACCGAGCATTCGCTCGGCAGTTCGACGGCAAACGACACCAGCTATGCAATGCTGCGCCTTGCGACTGGAACGGCAGGCCAGGTGTCGGTCGGTTCACGTAGCAACGCGACGCTCACCGGGTGGGCTGGAGGGATAGGCGAAAAAGAGAACGGTCCAGGCCAGCTCCTGACATATACGCCAATCGGCACCGGAACCAGCCCCGGCAACTTCGTTGTGACAACCGATGCTATCAACAATCGGGTGCGTGTCGATTTGCAGCTGTCAGGGCATTTTCCCATGACGCTGGGCGGTCCTGAAAACCGCTCGGCGATGATCGACGACAGTCGTTTTGCGGCGGCAAACTCATCGGTCGCGATGGTCAACGCAAATGTGCTGCGCGACGCGGGTGGCAACTTGCCTGCATCACTGAAGCTGCCCAACGGGCAACCGATCTCGCAGTATCAGTACCTGCAATGGGGTTTCATTTTCGGCGATACGGCCGGCAGTCCTGGGGGCGATCTTGAGCATCTGCATATGGGCACGTGGGTGGCGGGCCGGCTTTCCGATCCGAGCCAGTTGCCAACGACCGGCACGGCTAGCTATTCGGGTCACGCCATCGGCAACGTCGTGAACGGCACGGCGCTTTACACTGCGGTCGGCTCCTATGAGAACACATGGGACTTCGCGAAGCGCACCGGCACGGCCGATATGAACTTCGACGGCGCACACTACCGGGGCCCGACGCAGATCATGAACGGCACAGCGGTCTTCCAGGGCGCGATGACAGCGGCGGACGCTGCGCGCAAGGGTGGGCTCGTCGGCAATTTCGTGCAGGCGCCGGGAGGCAGTCCGGCGGGCATGCCGCCTCCGGCTGTCGCTGGGCGCTTCGTGATCCAAGAGACTGCGGGCACTCCCTACAGGGCATCTGGTACCTTTGGCGCAGAACGTTCGCACTGAACGCGCGAAACGAGCGTCAAAGGCCTAGACGGCCGTTCGGTGGTCTTTCCTTTGGCGCTCTCCAGACGCGACGGTAGAATGCCCGCTGACATGTTGCAGCTTCGGACAAGGCGAATCCTGCTCACTATGTTGTTGCTCGCGCTCGCCGCCCACGCGGGCGCTGCCGGAGCGCAAACATCGGTACCCGAAACAGGCGCCTCCCTTCCATCGGCGACAACCGATGGCCAGGCTGTGGACATCGCCAGACGCGCGCGCGTTCTTGCATCGACCGGCCAGTACGAGGAGGCCATCGCACTCGGTGAGCGAGCACTCAGCATGGCTCGCTCGCAATACGGTCCACGCCATGTGTACGTCGCCTATATCCTGGATGACCTCGCCACCTGGACTTATCAGCGGCAAAAATTCGACGAGGCACTGCGCCTGTCTGGTCAGGCAGTCGATATCGTCAAGGAAGCCAAAGGTAGCGGTTCAAACGAACACGCCTGGCTCGTCAAAGACCTTGCGTCGATTTACGCGGCGAAAGGGCAGTATCAGCAGGCCGCGACGCTCTATGAAGAGAGCTATGCGGTCTTCGTGAAGAACGTCGGACCCAATCACGAGCGCAGCATTCAGATTGCGCACAACCTCGGCGTCGCCTATCTCGAACTTTCGCGTTTCGATGCGGCGGAAAAGCAATTCGCCGAGGTGCTACGGGCAACGCGCGTTCTAAGTGGCGACAACGGTGCTGCGACGCCGAGTGCCTACCTCGATCTCGCGACCGTGCATCTGAGCCAAGAGTCCACCGAACAAGCGAGGACGGAGGCGACGACCGCGCGTGCGATACTGGCCGCACAGCAGCCCACGGACGACGCCGCGCTCGCGACAGCCGACGTAATGCTTGCACAGATCGACATCCGCGACTCCCGGCTTGACAGCGCAAAGGAGCGTCTTGATGAAGCGCTGAAACGGCTCGATGCTTCGCGGTCGTCCGACGCTCTTGCGCGGGCATCGGTGCTCTACAACATCGGCTGGATCGAGATCCTCCGGCGCGAGGCGGTTGAGGCTGAGCGTGTCTACGAGGAAGTGCTCGCTATCTATCGGCGCATGCTGGGTAAGAACCATCCGGCGATAGGACGCACACTGCATTGCCTTGCCATCGTCTATAAGGATTTGGGTCAATTTGGCGAGTCCGAGCGCCTCTATTTGCACGCAATCGACATCTTCATGGCGAGCTTCGGTGAGAACGACGCTTCGGTTGCCGCGACTCGCCTCGAATATGCGTTGCTGCTGAGTGACGCGGACCACGCCGACGATGCAATTCGCGAGGCACGCAGCGCGCTCGCAATCTACAACCGCCTGTCCGGAAAGTGGGACCTCAAGCGTGGCTATGCGAATGCGGTGCTTGCACGCGCGCTTCATCGCACGGGCGACATTCAAGAGGCCGCGGAAACCTATGTGATGTCGCTCGCGCTCATCAGCAAGGTGCGCGGCAGCCAGTCTTCCGATTTGCCGCCAGGACTCACTGACCTCGCGCGCATCCATCGCGTGCAGGGCCGCTTCGACGATGCAAGCCGCGAACTGGCTCAAGCGGTCCTGATCCGCCGTAAGGATGGGGCGGCCACGGCGGCCGGACTTGCGGAGAGTCTGTCCGAACTCGCGAATCTGCGCCTCGCCCAGGGCCGTCCGATGGACGCGCTCGGCACCTCGCGGGAGGCGGTCGGCATCGCGCAACGGCGGCTGGATGTGGCGCAACGCGCCCTTTCGTCGTCGGCACTCGGCGAACAGCTGCAGGCGCGCATGCTCTTCGAACAGTTCCTGGAACTCAGTTGGGTCAATCACGCTTCGACCGATGACGCGCTCTCGCGCGAGGCGTTCGAAGTCGCCCAACTCCCACACCTGAGCGGCACGGCCGGCGCGGTCAGCCAGATGGCAGCGCGCTTCAGTGCTGGCAAGGGGCGTCTCGCGGCGCTGGTGCGCGAGCGGCAAGACAACGTCGAGCGCTGGCGCGCACTCGACCGTTCCGTCGTCGATGGGCTGACTCAAATGCAAGGCGCGGCGCCTGACCTGGACAACAACCCGGGGTCCCGTACCAAGCTAGCGCAACTTGCACAATCGATCGATAAGCTTGACGACACGCTACGTCAAGAATTTCCAGATTACGCGGAATTGACGAATCCGCGTCCGGTCTCTGCTAGCGTTGTCCAAGGTTTGTTGAAGCCGGCGGAGGCACTGATGCTGCAAGTTACGTCGGCGCGCGCAACCTATCTTTTCCTCGTCACGGGACGCACGCTGAGGTTCGTACGCACGGACCTGAACAGCGCGCAATTGCAGCAGGCCGTCGATTCGATCCGCAAGGGCCTTGATTTGCGCAACGCCCGTAGACTCTCGGATCTGCCGCCGTTCGATGTCACGTCGGCGTGCATGTTGTATGAGCAGCTATTCCGGCCTTTCGAGTCAGACTTGGCTGGCGTACATCACATCGTGGCCATCGTCGATCGTGCGATGCAGAATCTGCCGTTGTCCGTGTTGCTTGGCACGCCCGTTGATGGGCCGCCGAAGAACGTGCGGGACTTTGCCCGGTTCGATTTTCTGACCCGTCATTTCGCATTTTCGATCGAACCTTCGATAAGCTCATTCATAGTATTGCGGACAGTCACGAAGGATTCGCGGGCGCCAAAGCCGTTTATCGGTTTCGGGGACCCGGTGTTGAAGGGAACCGGCACGGCAACGCGTGGGCTACTGAACGACCGACTGGCCACAGGTATCGATCCGGCGCTGCTACGCACGACACTAGTTCCGTTGCCGCAAACGCACGATGAACTTACGGCCGTCGCACGTGCCTTAAACGCGAGCGACAGCGATCTCTACTTCGGTTCGCGTGCGACCAAGCAGATGGTCATGCAGACGGACCTCGCCTCTTATCGGATTGTTGCATTTGCTACGCACGGAGTGTTGGCCGGCGAGTTTCGTGGCGTAGCGGAGCCCGCGTTGGTGCTTACGCCTCCTGTGACGATGCTGTCCACCGACAACGGTCTGCTGACGGCGAGCGAGATCGCGACGCTCAAGCTCGACGCTGATTGGGTGTTACTCTCGGCCTGCAACACCGCCGCGCCAGAAGGACGGGCAGGTGCCGAAGGACTGTCGGGGCTCGCCAAGGCGTTCTTCTTTGCTGGCAGCCGGGCACTGCTCGTTAGTCACTGGTCGGTTGCGTCCGACTCGACCGCGGCGATCATGACGACAGCGACGCGCACACTAGCCGAGAGTCCGGAGATCGGTCGGGCAGAGGCGCTGCGGCGGGCGATGGTGTCGTTGCTGGACGGCGGGAATCAGGAAAAGTTTGCACATCCGATATTCTGGGCACCGTTCGTGAATGTGGGGGAGGGGGGGGCGGAAGTGATTTCGCTGAATCGTCGTGCTACCCGGGTGGACGATCGCTGCGCGGATCGTCACCTCAAGAAAATCCAATAGGGCCGACTACGAAACAATTCTGGCTTCAAACAGCAGCGCTGATGAGCCCGCATGTCGCCGTTGATCAGATACCACATGTCGGCGAGGACGGTCCGCCGGTCGCCGTAATACGAGTGTCCGACGAGGTCAGTGTCAGTATTTGACGCGTCGATCGTTTCAATGCCGTTTAGAACAACCAGGTGATCTCCAGACTCGCCGGCTCTTTTTCCTCCATGCAATTGCTCGGACAACACTAGTGCGCGATCGTTAGACGATGCATACAGTGTGATCGGTGCCCCAAGTTCCCTGAGACCCGGAACGATCTGCTCCGTGAATTCGACGGTGCCTATATCCGGCGCGGCGAGGATGACTTCTTTGATCCGTTTCACCTCTTGCGGTGCAGCGACCGCCAGGGTGCCAAGTGCTCGGGTGAGTGCACGGTTTCCCATGCTGTGAGCAATGAGGTAAACGTTCTCCGCGGTCGACTGCTTCAGGACATCTTTCAAAAAATGTTCTAAATGAGGCTCTGCGTCGGCGATACTTTGCTCGTCGACCATGTAAGCCAGCATGCGATCCTGGGACGGCCAGCTAAAAAACACAGGCGCTCCGTCGAATCCTAGGTCATACGCCATCTGCGCCGTACGGCGTGCAGCATCGGCAAAACTCACGTGGTAGCCGTGAACGAATACAAACAGGCTTTTTTTGGGGCTCTTCGAGACCTTGGCACGCAGGGCTGCAAAGAATGCATCGGGAGACTGGGGCGAAATGCTAAGAACCATAACGTCCTTCTCCGGGGACGAAGCAAACCGCAGACTCCACCACGACCGATCTTCCAGTGCGCCCATCTGATGGTCTCGCGGAATGCTCACAGAAACTTGACCGTAACTGATCGTAGTTGAGCGGGTCCCGCCGAATCCGGTGGAGCCTATTTTCTCGCGGTCGGTCCCAAAAAATACTGGCACGACCTTATAAGGTGCTGACACATAGGATGCCGGTGCATTGGGCGATGGCTGTTGTGTCGAACCACCATTTGCGCCGCGAGGCGAATCGATCGTCGCGTCAAATCCGGTTTCATCCAGTGTCGGAGGCGCGATCAGCTCATAGCCGGGCAACTGGTCAGCGGGCGGGACAGCGACGTTGGGGGACCCGCCGTTACTCTGACTTGCACACCCGGCGAGCATTGAGACCATGACGCCAAGAAATGCAAATTTGACGCACCTCATGATGTCATCTCCTGTCGACCAAAGTAAGCGCCTGGGCGCTTGCTTTGCAGTTATGCCGGTCGGGAATGTCACTATCGTGCTGCCGAGCGGCGTATTGCAGCGATACGCCTCGTTGTACCATTGACCGCGTTGTGCACCGACACTTCCGATATGATAGTGCTCGCGTGAACCGCACCTAGCGAATTTCACCTGTAAGGGTGGGACCGCGCACACGTAGAGCGAAGCGAAATTGGCGCCGTGTGGCCGCTATTGACCGGGGGCCAAGGGGGGCAGCAGCGCGATGCACCGCGCCTTTCTTACGTAGGCATGCGGTGCGCCGTCTGGCGCACCGGAGCCAGAGATCACGTGGACAGCAATGGGGCGTTTAAGAAACGAGATGCAGGCTTTTGCAACTACATCGGGAAAATGTTTGGACCAAACCTACATTATGCGCACGTCATCGTGAGCGGAGAAGAACGGTAGTTTGCGGGCTTTTCCATGTGGACCTAAGACAACGAACACGTCGGGATTGATAGTCGGCAAGGGAGCGCGACATGGCGGCGGGATCGGACAGACCATGCTATCGCGCTTTCTCTCATCCATGAGATACCCCGCTTTACCGTTGCACCATGCTGGCAATCTGTTAAACCAGTACAAACTCCGTGCCTTCAGAATATTACTCGGAAATTCTGTATCTGCTGATAAGGTTAGTAGATGTGTGGTCTATCGGCATGGTGGCATAGTGCGACCATTGCTAACTACGGGGAGATATATAAATGTCAACACTCGAGAAGGTCCAGGCGCAAATCGCAAAGCTTCAGGCGCAGGCGGAAGCCCTGGCTGCAAAGCAGTCGTCCAGTGTAATCGCGAAGATTCGCGACATCATGGAAAAGCACGGGCTGACCAAGGCCGACATTGAGGCGCACATCGGTGGTTCGAAGAAGCGCGGTCGTAAGTCAGGCGTTAAGGTCGCCACCAGAAAATCTGCGTCGGCTGCAAAGTACCGCGACCCGAAGAGCGGCGCAACCTGGACCGGTCACGGACGTGCCCCAGCCTGGATCGCGAACGCAAAGGACCGTAGTAAGTTTCTGACAGATGTCGCATCGGACGCCCCGGCGCCCGCTGCCAGGACGGCAGCCAACGCCGGAAACTATGTTCGCGGGCCGCAGGCCCCCAAGTATCGTGATCCGGTGAGCGGAGCTACCTGGAGTGGGCGTGGACCAGCGCCGGCATGGTTGGCCGACGCGAAGGACCGCACGGCATTTCTGATTGACGGCGGTGCTGGCGAAGGCGACGTTAAACCGAAGGCGACGAAGATGGTAGCGACAGGAAAGCTGCCGCGAAGAAAGTAGGTGTTAAGAAGGTAGGTGACAAGAAGGTTGCTGAGAAGAAGGCCGCCGCCAAAAAGAGCATTGCAACGGCCAAAAAGGCACCCGTGAAGAAAATCGCGACAAAGAAAGTGACGGCGAAGAAGGCTGCCGCGAAGAAAACGGTCGCTGCTCCGGAGGCGCCGGCGCCGACTAACGTTGCCGCGGCTGAATCGGCCGCCGCTTGATTGCTCTGACAATGGCGAGCAGGGTGCCTCAATCCTGCTCGCGTCCTGCGAACCGTGCTCGTCTTCCACCGGACATGCTGCGGTAGCCGCAGTCTGTTCTTCGCGCGTCAGGTTATGGATCGTTCCAACCGCTGTTTCTGCATCTCTGTCACTCGTCCGTCGCGTCGATATTCGGCACAAGTACAATCCGCTGCTGACCTTCGGTCATCAGGACGCTCATGCACCGGCATGGGAGCCGAGCATTCCGACGTTAGTTTGTCGAAAGCGGCGACTTCCAGCCCGCCTCTAAACTCCCGCACGAGGTTCTAGCGACGGCGGCGCGGAGCTTTGTTTCAGCTGGGCTTCCAGTCAAGGAACACCCGCACTATCGCCTCGACGGCGGAAGTTAGCCTCGGGTCTCGCCAGAAACGTGGATGTGGTTCCTGGACTGACAGTCCGTTACGTAGGCAACCAGCGCCTCTTTCACCGCGGCGTTCGGCGTCCGGTCGCGCGAACTCGAGGTCTGCCGTCAGACTTTTGGTCTCTAATTCGGTGGAAATCCACGCGAATGCAGCAGAGGGCGTTGTCGGACGTTCGGCCACCGGCAGCGTCGACAACATTTCCGTATTCGCTTCGTCGAACGCGTTAATTCGCAGGATCTTTCCCAACTCTTGTAGGAGGTTGTCTGCGCCACCGTGCATCATCGCGGATGCCGTACTCCAACTCGGCATGTGCCGCGACATCGTGTCCTTCAACACCGACGTGCTGAGATCGCGCCAGAATCTCGGATGACGTTGATAGGCGTATTCGATAACCAGTGCTAGGTGCATCGGCGTGAGATGCGTTTTCTCGAAGTGGCAGTCGCGCAGATACGAGAGCAGCGTGTCGACCGTATTTGCGTGGGCATCGACCGCGGTCCGGAGTTTGATATCTCGCTTGTTCAGATGTCAGGTTACCTTTAGTAGATGAGCAGGCTCGCCGAGTAGCGCTCCGACGAATGTCAGGTTGGAACCTGCGCTTCCAGCGATTGATGATTACAGATGCCTGCCCGTGGTATTGCCGGACGAGGGCTGGATGGGACGGGGGAATGACCGCCCATTTGCAGCGGGATTTTCGAAGCGGCGAAAACCCGCCGTCAGGCAGGGAGATTTCAGTCGCGCCCTTGGGGCCCTTGCACCGCGCGAGTTGTGCCCGACGGATGTGCGCAACCGGCGTACTAAAGCAAGTGGCAGAGGCGGGGTGCGACGAATGAGGCGATGACATCCGCGGGGAGAAGCGACGTATTGCGGTCAACGCGTTGCCGACCTTGCCCCCGTCTCGCTGAAAGCTGGACATGCTGCCGCCTGCACAAGCAGTGCCTGCAGGCACGGCTATTATGAAAATTCTTCTTGAACTAAACCGCTGACGCGGTAGCAAGTAGTTAGCCGACGGCGTCGACTCCGGCGCGCTCCGCAGGACTGCGTTCCTTTGAATGGGACCATGGCAGTGCAGTTTCTGCCCTGTCCATTCGAGAGGAGTCGGTCATGACGGCACTTCGTCGACGCATGGTCGAGGATATGCGCGTGCGCAACCTCGCGGCCAATACCCAGCGCGCGTACCTGCAGCAGGTCAGTGGGTTCGCCCAGTACTTCGGGCGCTCGCCTTCGCTGCTGGGCCCGGAGGAGATTCGCGCTTACCAGGTGCTTCTCGCCGAGATCCAGCGGCGTTCCCGGAGCACGCTGGCGGTAGCCACCGCCGCGCTGCGCTTCCTGTACACCGTCACGCTCAAACGCGAGTAGTTGATCGATGAGATCCCATGTCGAAGGGATACACCACGCCCAGTAAGGCGAAGCGGGATGATAGCGTCCGCTGTATCCGCATCTAATCGACAGGTGTATCCGTTTCTATTGGACAGTGACAGCCCGCCGGCGAGCAGCATGGTGAGGCGCGCAGGCGTGTCGGAAATCGTTCTCCCCATGTCACGTGGACTACACGAGTCGTCTCGCCAGACCATCGTCGGCCTTGCGCGAAATTTCGACAACTGCCTGCGGCGGCGATGCATCGTAAGCGTCGCTTGCCACTAGACGCCACGGATCTTCGCGCCGCGGTGCGTTCCAGCGCCATGAGACTTACGTCGCGCAATCCATGAGGACGGCAAGCAAGAACTTGCCGAGCCGGGTCCCCGACTTACCTTCACGACGGTACCTGGACCAGCAGATCCTGACAACGGGACGAACGCCTGAGTTACGCGAACTGGACCGAAAACGTTCGTCCCGTACACCCCGAGGACGCTGAACACTGGTTGCTGGACAGGTGTCGTGTGAGAGCAATAAGGAACTGCGCGCACCGACCCCGTCCTCGTCTTGCGGCGCGCAAAAACATGGACATGCGGTGTATTCGCGCCCGTGCCCTCACGCTCCGGGGGTAGCTGGAGCGGCAGCGTTCGGAGGAATCTTGCGCGCCGCTTCAAGCGCGTTCGCGATCGAGGCGCGGCGCACCTCCTCACTGCGCCCGAGCCCTTCCGCGACGACGAATTCGATATTGGACACGCCTATGAACGTGAACACCGAGCGAAGCAAGGTCTCGGCGTGCTCGAACGCCTGATACGGGGATTCTTTGCTGTAAACATTGCCGCGCGCCAGCGCGACGATCACGCGCTTGCCTTGGGCAAGACCGATCGGTCCGTTCTCGCCGCGTGCGAAGGTCTTGCCGCGTACGACGATATGATCGATCCATGCCTTGAGTTGGGTGGGAACCGAAAAATTGTAGAAGCCCGCCCCGATCACCACGACGTCCGTGTTGAGGAACTGCTGCACGTCGTTGCCGGCGTCGAGCGTCATGAACGCGTCGAAGGAGAGATGCGGGAGCGGTTCGCTGGCAAGATCGCGATAGGTGACATTTACGGTGTCGTGTGTTTCGACAATCCGCTCGACTATGGCGGCAGAGAGCACGCGGCTCGCCGAATTTGCGCCCATGATACTGGAATCGAGATGAAGCAGGTTCACTTTTGGCCTCTGGTCTGGATTTGTGACCAGCACTATGCTAAATAACCAGAGGCGATCCGCCAAGAACGCATATTTTTAGGACCAGGTCACATGGATATGCCTGCCTCCCCGGGCGTCAGCACCCAGTGCCATAAGGTTGGCAAGGTACTCGCCATCGTTGGCGACAAATGGACGGTAATGATTGTCAGGGTACTGATCGATCGGCCACGCCGCTTCAACGAGATCAAACGGACCATCGGCGGGATCTCGCAGCAGATGCTTACGCGTACCCTGAAGGCACTCGAGCGCGACGGCATGGTGAGCCGCACGGTCTACCCGACGGTGCCCCCGCAGGTCGAGTATGCGCTGACGCCGCTCGGACAATCCCTCGCCGTGCCGGTTCGTGCGCTGGGTGCATGGGCGGGAGAGCATCTCGACGAGATCGAGAACAACCGGGCACGCTATGATCAGGACGAACCTGCTCGCTCCGATCGACGCGGGTCTGGCAGGCCCGCCGTTCGGCGGGGAGAGGGCGGCTCGCGTCGGTAGTCAGCATGATCTCAGGTCACGAGCGACCACCGCACTGTTCTTCTCCTTGCCGCGGGCGACGAGTTTGCGATAACGCCGGCACAGTCGCACCTGCGCGTCCCAGGCGCGATCGACGATGGGCTTGGGGATGCCTTCATGTCGCCGCTGAATCTCGGGGCTGACACGTGCCGGGTGCCGGTAGCCTCAAGCGGCCTCGACTAGCACGCAAGCGGGTAGCGCGTCTGGTGCGCATGGCCGGCCCGTGTGGTGCCAGCCGGCGCGCTGGCCACGTACGAGGCCGCGTGCGGGGGCACGACGTGCGCCCGATCTGGTGCACCGGCACTTTAGCGCCGACGCGCCGAACGTGCTGTGGGTGGGCAGATGCCACCCACATTCCGAGCGGCGAGGGGTTTCTCTATCTGGCTGTGGTGCTCGATGTGTTTAGCCGCCGCATCGTGGGCTCGGCGATGCCGAACCGTCTGTACACGGAACTGATATTGCGTGCGCTCGACAACGGCCGGCGACGCCTATGGCAACGCGATGTGTGAGTCGTTCTTTTGAAGCGGAGTTGCTGTCGCGCGAGCACTTCGCAACTCATTATCAGGCGCGTCAACATGTGTTCTCATTCCCGGAATGGCTTGTACAACGTACGCCGCCTGCACAGCTGCATCGGTTATTGCTCGCCGCTCGAATCTGAATACGTGCATAATCGACCGACATCGCATCGCGGGTTGCCCTCCGCCGGGCAGCGTCGTAGGGGAGAGAGGCGCCCCGCTTACCGTCCGTGGACAACCCGCTGCTCAGCGCTCGACGGAGGCTAAATCACATTCATCTCTGAGTGCAGATCTGTCCGCTGGACCGGGTCAACCTCAACTTTGCGAAGTCATCGTTCCGCGCTGAGAAACTCGCTGAATGGCGCACGCTCACCCAGGCAAAAGTCCAAGACCCGGTGTGCGCCCGCTGCAGCGACTTCGCTGCGCAAGAACATCAGCGCTGCGCGCACCGTCCTCGTCATCGCGAGGGCGGCAGCAAATCCATTACGCAGTCGATGGGGGCTCCGGCAGCCGCACGCATCCGTTCCCGATCGTCGTCCTCGTTGCCGGTGAGCTTCACGGTACGGATGCGTTCGCCGATGCGCATTTCCAGATCCGCGAGCACGCATTCCTTGCGGCCGGGCGCGACCACGCAGCGCACACCCGTCGCGGGAGCGACGGCGACGCACTCGCCGCCAAAGTTGCTGGTCGCGCCGCTCACGAGCAATGGCTTGCCAGCCCGCAGATTCGATGCAAGCAGCCCGCCGCACGGAACCAGCATGGTGTTGAGCGCGCACCATTTCGCGGCATTGGTGGGATCAATTTCACCGATGCGAATGGCGTACTCGGTCGGCACGCGTATTTATGCGGCGAATCGGCCCGTCGTGGAATTGGCGCGCGAGCCGCAGGCCGCCGTCGCCACGTGAACCTCAGCCCCACAATGTAACGTCGGGCGTGAGCGCATCGTCGCGTGAACGCACGGTCGGATCGCAGAAAACCCGGCCGCCCGTTTTCAGATGTGTGGTGTCGGAACCGAACGCACGCGACCGATAGCCCCGCAGCCAGGCACGATCGGCAATTCGATCGGGTAATGGCGCTCGCCGCTGAACACTTCTTGCGCATACGACAGCGCTGGCGCGGCAACGACGTCGACTATCACTTCGCCTTCGAGGCTGCTGGGTCCTGCAGGTAAGGTGAGGCACCCCAGAACCGATTGGCAGGAAGGGCAGGGTGCAGGCTGAACGCTATTTCCGGATCAGCACAGTTTTCGGATTGGTAAAGAGCAGCCGGCCCTCAAAGCCATGCTCTGTGCCGAGGCCCGATTGCTTGTGGCCTCCGAACGGAATATCGACGCCCTGGGTGTGAATTTCATTCACCCATACCATACCTGTCTCCAGACGGTTGGCAGCAGCAACTGCTGCCTTCGTGTCGCTTCCCCACACCGACCCACCCAATCCGAAAGGGCCCTCGTTCGCACGTGCAATTGCGTCTTCCACGTCGTCGTAAGCGATGATTGGAACAATCGGACCGAACTGCTCTTCCTGCACGATCCTGGAGCTTTCGGGAGGGTTGTCGACCACGGTGACGGGAATGAAATATCCCGACAGGTTATTGTCGATGTCACCACCGAGAACGATCCTTTGGCCGTTAGCCTTAATGTCGTCAAGCAACGCTTTTAATTTGTCGAACTGCATCCTGTTCTGGACGGGGCCCACCGTGACATCATGATCGAGTCCGTTGCCCAGTTTTTGCTGCCGTGCGTAACTGACGAACGCGTCCACGAAGTCCTCGTGGAACGAGCGATGGACATACAGCCGCTTGATGCCGACGCACCACTGCCCCGAGTTTCCAACGGCTCCCCAGAACAACTGCGGGATGATTGACCGATAGTCGGCATCCGGAAGTACGATAGCGGCATCGTTGCCACCCAGTTCAAGGGTGACGCGCTTGATGGTACCTGCGGCGGCGCGCAGAACGTGCCTGCCGGTCTCTGTCGAACCGGTGAAGCTTATCTTCGCGATGTCGGGATGATTGGTCAGTTGAGGTCCGAGTTCGTTTCCGCCCGAGACGATGGAAAGCACGCCCGGCGGCAGGACAGACTGGGCGATTTGCCCGAACCGCAGTGTGGACAGTGGCGTGAATGGCGAAGGCTTGATTACCATGGTGTTGCCGGTGATCAGCGCTGGCGCCACCTTCCAGAGCGCGAGCAGTACCGGAAAATTCCATGGCGTGATAGCGCCGATCACGCCGAGCGGCGTGTGGTGCAGTTCGACGAAATGTTCGTCCGTTTCTTCGACAATTTCGACGGGGATGCGTCGCTCGGCGATCTGTCGAATCCATGAAATCGACTGGTCCACCTCCGGCTCAGCCATAGTCTTCAGCGGCTTGCCCTGTTCCTGTGTGAGCAGGCGTGCCAGTTCGTCACGGTGCGCTTCGAGTGCGTCAGCATAGGCGTCCAGATATTCCTGCCGGCCATCGTAGCCAAGTGCAGACCAGCTTTTGAACGCGGCTTTGGCTGCAGCAATGGCGGCGTCGAGTTGCGCGGCGGTTGCCGCCGGGGCTTGGGCCATGACTTTGCCAGTGGCCGGATTAACGACATCGAAGGTCTGTCTCGACTCGACGAGCTTGCCGGCGATACTGAGATAGTACGGACCGTCGAAAACGCTTACGCGTTGAGCTGTTTGTGGTGATGCGGACATGAATGACTCTCCGGTGGAAAGGTGTGGTTGATTTGTATCGGTGCAAACGAGACCCGCGTGAGAGCTGAGCACCGCAACTCATTGCGCGATGCCGAAACGACAGACTGACCCGCCGCACTGCGCTTGCGTCCGAGTCGTCAGGCTGTGACTGACTATTAGTTATGGAATCATGTGCAGCGATCGACGTGTTTTTGCGGACAGGATCGGTCGCCCATCAATGAAGGCCAATATGGGTTGGGATTTCAGGCGAACGCCGGCTGGCTACTGACGCTTGGGCGTTCGCGCATTCTCGCGTACCAGGCGAGGAGGGCTTCGCACTCTGCGGGCACCGACAACTTCACGATCGACGCAAAGACCAGGCCACCAATGACCGTGATGTCGGCCATCGAGAACGCACTTCCTGCCACAAAGGGCTGCTTTTTCAGGATGTCGTTGAAGTAGTGCATTGCCCTGACGGCCTTGTCGCGCTGACGAAACCCCCATTCCGGATTCTGGTAAAGCTCGACCTCCGGCCCCAGCCCAGGCGTGGCGTGGTGGAAATAGACGCTAATGGCGTCGAGCAATTCCAGTTCCGCGCGCTTGCTCATCATGTGGATCATGCCCTTTTCGAGCGGTGCTTTGCCGGTCAGTGTGGGTTCGCCATCGAGCGCGTCGAGATATTCGGTGATCGCGGTGCATTCGGCGATGCAGGTCCCATCAGGCAGCTCAAGAACCGGCAACGTTCCCGAGTAGTTTTTCTCCGAGATGAACTCGGGCCTCTTGTGCTCACCCTTATAGAGGTCGACCATCACAAACTCGACGCGCGATTGCAGATTCTTTTCCGCCACCGCGATACGTACTCGTGTCGGATAAGGCCCCTCCGGGAAATCGTGGATCGTCATGATCGGAAGTTCGGTAACTGCGGGATCAACGATGTTTAATGTCATGTGTACCTCTCGAGGTGGTTGTATCTGGGATGCGGGATGCGGAGTTGCATTACTCTACCTAACGTTTGGTAGGTTTACCATAACGGTTGTGGTTCCCAGTGTCAACAGTCATTTCGTCTCGCCAAAACCATCGCAATGACGAACGACTCGGGATTGGGCCAGAGTAAGAGTGCTGATGGCCGCTGCGCTAAGTGCGCGGGTGCACGCGGGGCGGGCCGCGAGCTGTTCGGAGGGCGTCGGAATGGGAGGCACATCGAATGGGCTCGCTGTTTCGCGTGGACCGCGAACCTTAGGGACCGAGCCCCAGACCCGTGGAGCTTGCTGAGGTTCCTCGCGCGGGTTGCCCAAGCTCAAGGGGCGATTGCGCGAGCAGGGTGTTTAGGTCGCTATATCGCACGAGAACGCCTCATGGACTCGGGACTCGACCGTTTGCCGCTATTCGACGTTCAAAACGAAAGAAGGTGCGATGCGTCAGTTCCGGTAGGCGTTCACGACTTCGGCACCTTGAGCCGCAGCTGTCGGCGAAGGGGATAGGGCGAAAGTAGGCGAGGCTTCTGGCATCGCGTTCAAACCAGGAGAATTGTCGTGACCAACGCATTCCTGGTTTTTGGGGGCCCAGGTGTTGGCGTTCGCCGGAGCGAAATGCGGGACCCGCGCCTCTGTGCTTGACACGGTGGTCAATGGAGGTCCAGGAGGGCGATGGCAGAGCGCTCGAGCCCAGGGGTGTACAAACATCGCAGCCATGTTCTTCTCTACCTCTGCGCTGCGAATCATGCCGACGCCCTGCGGCGCGAGCGTCCAGCCCATTTCATCGGGCGCGCGGCCGCACGCCTAGATCAAAAAGGCAGCGATGAGCATCTGACCGGCGAACCTCCGACCGGCAGATTTACCCGAAACAGCCAGCGTCACGATGCGTATTGCAGGATGACGCCAGCGATGACCGGACCCGCCACCGGTGCGAGTAGAACAGGATGCGCCATAAAGCCTGCCACGCGGGCCATGTGCTTGCCCGCAGCTCGGGCGATCATCATCTGCGCCGCATGGGCGAGGAGGTCGCCACTGACGCCCTGCAAGACACGGGAACCGACCGCGGCCAACTGATCGTAACGACGCTCGCTTTCTACGACGGTTGCTGGGCCGCGCCTACATCCCGTCTACCGCCGCTTCCATAGTGTCCTGGTGCGAAGATCGCTTGATCAGGCGCAAACGCACGGGTGGCCCTAAGTATTGACAAGTGGAAACGCAACGGCGTATGGTTAACCTAACGAACGATAGGTATGGAAGCTGTCAATCAACGCTACGTCCTAAAAGAGAAAGCTATGAGTCACAACATGATCTATTCGGATGCGACAAGACTCACCTACATCATCGGCAGTCGCGGGATCTCCAGGATGGAGGACGTCAAGGCCCATCTGGATCTAATCCAGGCAAAGAACAGAGGCGGCGGACGCCCCGGTTCGCGGAGATCACCAGATCGGCGTTCCTCACGGCGTGCCGTTTACGGTCAAGGACTCGATGGTCGACGCCACCTACGTGCGGGGCGCGATCGTGCCGCCCAACGTTACTGCCCTCGGTCAGGAGTGCTCATGTTGTTCGGCACGAGCAGGGAAGGTCTGCCAATCAACGTCCAGACATTGATAGCTCGCTTACAGGGTCGTCGATCCCGACGGTCGCGCCCCAGCCTGTAAGCGTGAGCACCGTCCGAGTCCTGCATCCAGAGCTTTGACCTGGCGGGGCGCCTCAATCCTTATACATCCCGGCACGAGAGGAGCCACGGTCCATGCGACCATTCACTATCCACGCGACGAAAGCGATCTGGTTTGGCCCGGGCATAGCGGGCACGCCCTCGCTCCACATTGCTAGCCTGCTTGGTCCTCGGGTGATCGTCGTCACCGACGCGGGCATCACCCGCCTTCGCCTGGCTGATCCGTTCATCGCAGCCCTTGAAAAGGCCGGGGCAACGGTTGCTGTTTTCGACAGCGTCCTGCCGGAGCCGCCGGACATGAATGTCGAAACCGCCGCAGACATAGCCAGGGACATGACAGCAACGGGCGTCGTCGGCTTCGGCGGCGGATCTGCCATGGATGTTGCCAAGGTGGTTGCGCTGGTGGTCGGCAGCGGTCAGACCCTGAGCCAGGTGTATGGCGTGAATGTCGCCACTGGGCCACGTCTGCCGCTGGTACTTGTCCCGACGACCGCCGGCACCGGCTCCGAGGCGACGCCAGTGGCGATCCTCGTGGCCAGTCAGACAAAGAAAGGCGTCATCTCACCTCATCTGCTGCCTGATGCCGCAATCCTGGATCCCGAACTCACGATCGGCCTTCCGCCAGCTGTGTCGGCTGCTACCGGGATCGACGCAATGGTTCATGCCATCGAGGCCTACACATCGATATCGCCAAACCGCAACCCAATCTCTGGAGGTCTGGCGCGGCAGGCACTACGTCTGCTGGGCGGTAATCTCCGTCGTGTCGTCGATCATGGCGACGATCTGGGTGCGCGTAGCGCCATGCTTCTGGGCTCTTTTCTCGCGGGTCAGGCGTTTGCGAACTCGCCTGTAGCTGCGGCGCACGCGCTCGCCTATCCGGTTGGGGGCCGTTTCCATGTTGCGCATGGTGTTTCGACCGGCCTGATGCTGCCGCACGTCATGCGGTTCAACCTGCCGGAAGCGCGCCGCGACTACACGACTATCGCATGCGACATCTTTCCCGATCTGGCTGCGGCATCTGAAGTCACGCGTGCCGAGGCGATGATCGATGCTCTCAGTGACCTCGTCCCGGCGATCGGCCTGCCGGCGACGCTGCAGGCGATCGGCGTTCCGGAAAGTAGCCTGCCCGATATGGCCGGGGAAGCCATGCAGCAAGGCCGTCTCCTCATCAACAATCCACGTCCCGTCACGCTCGAAGATGCCCTTCGGATCTATCAGGCTGCCTTTGGCTGACGGCGTGGTCCATCTGACATCACGAATCATGAAGAATCAAATCTATTTCACGTCCGTGCAATTGGGCCGACATATACTGACAAATCGCATTGTTCTGCCCCCGCTGACCCGTCAGCGCGCGGCGCAGCCTGGCGATATCCCGACGGATTTGATGGCCGAGTACTATCGCCAACGGGCGAGCGCAGGCTTTATGGTCGCCGAAGGCGCCCAGATAGAACCCCGCGGCCAGGGTTATGCGTGGACGCCGGGAATCTACAGCGAGGGGCAGATTGCGGGCTGGCGCAAAATCACACAGGCGGTCCACGATGCTGGCGGTGTGATCTTTGCCCAGCTATGGCATGTCGGTCGCGTCTCTCACAGCGCGCTGCAACCGAACGGTGACGCCCCGATCGCGCCGTCGGCCATCGCGCCTCAGAGGGTCAAGGCGTTCATTGAGACGGGCTCTGGTGTTGGACATCTGGTGTCGCCGCCCACACCCCGCGCTCTCACAGTGCCTGAAGTGAAGGAACTGGTGCAACTGTATGCCCGGGCAGCGCACAATGCGATCGGCGCCGGGTTTGATGGAGTCGAGATCCACTCGGCGAATGGATATCTGGTAAACCAGTTCATCTCGGCCCACGCAAACCGTCGTGAAGACGAGTATGGCGGCTCGCTGGAAAACAGGCTGCGCTTCCTGCGCGAAATTGTTTCGGCGGTGTCAGCGGCAGTCGGCCCCGAGCGGCTCGGTGTACGGTTTACACCACTCTTCGAGAGCACCGATCAGGATCGTGTCTATATCGGCCTCGTCGAAGAGGATCCACATACGACCTATATCGAGGCCATCAGGCTGCTGGAAGGTGCCGGTGTCGCTTATCTGTCGATTGCCGAAGCTGACTGGGACAACGCACCGGACCTGCCACTGAGCTTTCGGCAAGCGGTCCGGCAGGCATATTCAGGCAGGATAATCTACGCAGGAAAATACACGGTCGAACGCGGCGCTCGCCTTCTTGAGGCGGGCCTCGCGGACCTCGTCGCTTTTGGTCGGGCATTCATCGCCAATCCAGACCTTCCGGCTCGGATCGCCAATGGGTGGCCGCTCAACACGCTACGCCCGGAGCTTCTCTACGGTGGCGGCGCGGAAGGATTCACCGATTATCCGACGTTCCACCAGACTTGTGATGTAGAGCCATCGGAGACAGCCTGAACGTCCGTCGAGGCTGCGCTCACTGTGAGCGCCGCCCCAACGAGATGTGAATCAGCAGGCGGTGCGACGCAATTAACGGAGATTCCGATGACAGACAAATCCATTGCTAACCTCAGGGCCGACGGCTGGCTACGCCAGAACAATGCGATCGGCGGCGAATGGCACGCCGCCGACAGCGGCAAGACCTGCGACGTCACGAACCCGGCCACGGGCGACATCATGGGCACCATCGCCTGGGCCGGAGCCATCGAAACGAAGAGGGCAATCGAGGCGGCGCACACGGCTTTCAAGAGCTGGTCGACAACATCGGCAAGCGAGCGGGCGGCCATGCTCCATCACATGGCAGCGGTGATACGCGAGAACGCCGATCTGCTGGCCTCAATGCTGACGCTCGAGCAGGGAAAGCCGCTCGCCGAAGCCAGAGGCGAGGTGCTGCTAGGGGCGAGCTATGTCCAGTGGTTCGCGGAAGAGGCCCGCCGTATCAACGGCGAGATCGTGCCATCGCCATGGAAGAATAACCGGATCCTCGTGACCCGCGAGCCGGTCGGCGTTGTCGCCGCCATTTCGCCTTGGAATTTCCCCTTCTCGATGCTGTCGCGAAAGATTGCGCCGGCGTTGGCGGCAGGTTGCACTGTCGTCGTCAAGCCGTCCGAACTCACGCCCTATTGCGGACTGGTCTGGGCAGTACTTGCCGAAAAGGCTGGCGTTCCAGCAGGTGTTGTCAATGTCGTCACGGGCGACGCGGTCGCGATTGGCGGCGAGCTCACCAGTAATCCGCTCGTCCGCAAGCTTACCTTCACTGGCTCAACGCGCGTCGGTAAGCTACTCTACGCCCAGTCAGCTGGGACCATGAAGAAGCTGTCGATGGAGCTGGGTGGAAATGCGCCGTTTATCGTTTTTGACGATGCTGATCTCGACAAGGCGGTCGATGGCGCCATCGCGGCAAAGTATCGCAATTCCGGGCAGACGTGCGTCTGTACAAACAGGTTCTACGTCCAGGAGGGCATTTACGACGCGTTTGTGCAGCGCTTCACGGAGCGCGTGAGGGCGTTGAAGATCGGCGATGGATTCGAGGCCGGCGTGCAGCAAGGGCCATTAATTAATGAGGCCGCCGTTCAGAAGGTCGCTGCGCATGTCGAAGATGCACTGTCAAAGGGCGGCCGCTTGCTTGCCGGTGGCAGGCGACATTCGCTTGGCGGGACTTTTTACGAGCCGACAGTTATTGTCGACGCCACCGCTGACATGCTGATCGCCCATGAAGAGACCTTTGGACCAGTGGCAGCGGTCTTTCGCTTCAGGCAGGAAGAGGACGCGATCACTGCTGCCAACGCGACCGAGTTTGGGCTCGCCGCTTACTTTTATACGCGCGATCTTGCGCGCGCTTTCCGTGTCGCGCGAACGCTGGAGTCCGGCATGGTCGGCATCAACGAGGGCATCATTACGACCGAAGTAGCACCTTTCGGCGGGGTCAAGGACAGCGGCATTGGCCGCGAAGGGTCACGTCTTGGCATCGAGGAGTTCCTGCAAGTCAAGTACATGAGTGTGGGAGGCCTGTGAGGATCGATCTGCTCTCTTGCCGCACCGAAGGATAGGAACGGGCGCCGCGCAAGATTACCTTCGAGTCCCCTACGAGCTTTATCACGGCAGCTGGATCTGACTTCAGGATCACGTCTCGGGGGGAGCCAGGCAAAATGGCGGACGCGTTAGAAGCGACCCGAACGATTTGTGCACGTGCGGTACGACGCCTTGACACGCAGAAATAGCGAGGGCCGTGGCAGGGATGACGTCCATGAACAAATCGCGTTGACCAGCGTCAGGATTCGGACCCGCAGTTTCCAGTACAGGACGCCGTGCATTGGATTACCGGCACTTCATTGAGAGCCTCAAACGCAAGCCACAGGCCTTCAAGGGGCTTGCGTTTCGCGACGAGCTGTTTCCGGCGTGACGCCTATCGCCGGGCGTGGAAGCAGGTGGAGGCGAGGCTGACTCAACGCGAGGCGTGCAAAGTCATCGTTGGATTACTTGAACTCGCCGCACTTGATGGCGTCGAGGTCTTGCTGGCCGCGCGCCTGAACCCGTTGCTGGTTGCGGCAAGCTGCCTGATCTGAAGGCGTTGCGAGACGAATTTGCGCCTCGTCACGCCGCTTGCTCCGTCGTAAATGTTGAGGGGCCACCCGCAAGCGGCTATGACGACCTGCTGGGCAAGGAGGTAGCGTGACTACGCGCGCTTACGACGCCGGTCGTCTTGTCATGATGCTCAAGGAACTGTGCCTGCCGACCATCGCCCGCCTGTGGCTGGAGTTTGCGGAGCGCTCCGGCAAGGATGGCTGGCAGGCCACGCGGCTGATCGGCGCACTGCTCGAACATGAACTGGTCGAGCGAGCTAAACGGCGCATCGAACGACATCGTGCCGAGTCGCATCTCGATCCGACCAAGACGCTTGCGACCTTCGACTTCAGCAGGTGCCGATGATTTCGAAGGCGCACGTCATGGCGCTCGCGACCGGCGATTCGTGGCTTGAGAAAGGCGCCACAGCACTGCTGTTTGGTCCGCATGGGGCCGTGAGCAGGTTCTTAATTGGAGCGAAGGCCGTATTGCGCCAGCTTTAGCCGCCGTCGGCTTGTCGGCGACCGTATTGTCGCGGGGCGCACTTCATGATCCGTTTGAAAGCTGCGCTGAAAGACTTTTCCGACTCATACCCGAGCGCACGGCCGATTTCAGCAATCGAGTCGCGCGAGTGCGCCAGCCTCGCAGCGGCGAGGTTCATACGCCAACGCGTCAGATAGTCCATCGGGGAGAGCCCGACGAGTTCCTTGAAGCGGAGCGCGAAACTCGTGCGCGACATGGCAGCCCGCTCGGCCAGCGTCTGTAGCGTCCATTTTGCGCCGGGCGTCTCGTGCATGGCGTTGATTACGGCGCGCATCCGTTTATCCGCGAGCGCGTAAAGCCAGCCGACGGCTTCGTTACGCCCGCCTGCGAACTGCAGCCGCAACGCCTGCACTAGCACAAGCGTAGCCAGCTGCTGCGCGACAATGCCACCACCCGGCTGGGGCTCGCGCAATTCCTCTCTCATGCGCTCGATACACCATCGCA
>NZ_JAGUUD010000180.1:0-11568 GCF_020177535.1 Paraburkholderia sp. XV
CCCCGCACAGGGGCGACGCTTGAAGCACGCTAACGTAACGCGGATGCCAGCGAAAAAGCAAAAAATCAAAACCAAAAACAAAAACCAAAAGCAAAACCAAAAGCAAAAACCATCACCCCACCTCAGCCCAGTCGGGCACCGACTCCACCCCCTCTTTAACTACCTTAGTCACCACATAAGTAAAATACCTCTCAATCCCCACCTCCTCGGTGAGCAGCGAATCAATAAACCGCTGATAGTGATCAATATCCCGCGCCACCACGTGCAAAAAATAATCCACCCCACCGCCAGTAGCATGGCACTGCACAACTTCCTCCGCCCGCCCAACCCGTTCCTCGAACCGCCGCATATCATTCGCCGTATGCCGCGCCAGCGTCACTTCAACAATAATCCGGCTACCCTTAAATGCCTTAGCCCAATCAACATCCGTCCGATAACCACGAATCAAGCCACTCTCTTCCAGCCGCCGCACCCGCTCCCACGCAGGCGAGATCGACAAATTCACTTCCTCAGCGAGCCGCGACTTCGTAATACGCCCATCTCGCGCAAGAATGCGAAGAATCGCAAGATCGTAGCGGTCGAGTTTCATACGCGAATACCACGCTCGACGACATCGGCAACCACGGCCACCGTATCGCCAATCCGCACGAGCCCCGGAAAATGCCGCGCAGCAAGCAAGCCGCCGCGTCGCGCACGATACTCGACAGCCTTCGCACCCGTCCGCGTCATATCGTGAACCCGCGCGATCACTTCGCCCGCTTCGACGCTTTCTCCCAGGTCCTTGCACATTTCCAGCAACCCATCGTGCTCGCAAGTCGTATAGCAAGTACCGTCCGGCATATCGAGCAAAGTAGTCGTGCGCTGCGCCGTATGGTCGCCGTCATGCAATGACAACACACCCGCATTCGCAAGAAAGCCCCGCACGCCGCGCTCGGCGACGGCCACGCTCGACACCGTCGCGGTGCCGCCGCCGCCCAGTTCAGTCGATACAAATACCTTGCCCGCTTCTTCGACAGCCGTGTCGAACAGGCCAACGCTATCCAGTTCCAGCATCCGCATCGAATACGGCGCGCCGAATGCGCGCATCGCCGCTTCGCAACGCGCCTGCTGCTTCGCATCCGCCAACACGTGCACGGCGGCGAACGGCACGAAATCAAGCGTGCGGCCGCCCGCGTGCAGGTCGAGCACATAGTCCGCGAGCGGCAGCAGATAGCGCTGAAAGTAGTCGGCAATCTTCTCGGTCACGCTGCCATCCGGCTTGCCCGGAAAGCTTCGGTTGAGGTTGCCCCGATCGATGGGCGACGTACGGCTGCCCGCGCGAAACGCCGGATAGTTCATGAACGGCACGACGACCACGCGCCCCGTCACATCGCTCGCCTTCAGCGTCGATGCGAGCTTCGACAGCACGATAGGACCTTCGTACTCGTCGCCATGATTGCCGCCCGTCAGCAACGCGGTCGGCCCGTCGCCATTGCGGATCACCGTGATGGGAATCATCACGGCGCCCCACGCGGATGCATCGTGCGAATGCGGCAACTTCAGAAAGCCGTGCTGTTCGCCGTAGGCCTCGAAATCGATCGTCGCGGATATGGGTGAAGCCCGCATTGCCCTACTCCTTGACGAACAGCTTGCGCGGCGTGTTGCAGAAGGTCTCGACGCCCGACCCGGTAATCAGGATGCTTTCCGTGATTTCGAGTCCCCAGTCGTCGAGCCACAGGCCCGGCATGAAATGAAACGTCATGCCGGGTTCGAGGACGGTCTTGTCCCCCGGACGCAGGCTCATCGTCCGCTCGCCCCAATCGGGCGGATAGCTCGCGCCAATGGGATAACCGCACCGGCTGTTCTTCTCGATGCCCGATTTGCGCAGCACCGCAAAGAACGCGTTCGCGATGTCCTCGCAGGTGTTGCCGGGCTTCGCGGCAGCAAGGCCCATTTCGATGCCTTCGACAACCGCCTTTTCCGCATCGATGAAATGCTTCGGCGGCTTGCCGAGATAGACGGTGCGCGACTGCGGACAGTGATAACGCTTGAAGCAGCCGGCAATTTCGAAGAACGTGCCTGCGTTGTTTTCAAACGGCGAATCGTCCCAGGTGAGATGCGGCGCGGCGGCATCGGCGCCTGTCGGCAGCAGCGGCACGATCGCGGGATAGTCGCCCCCATATCCGTCGACGCCCGTGATCCCCGCCGAATAGATCTGCGCAACGAGATCACTCTTGCGCATGCCCGGTTCGATCTGCTCGACGATCCGCGCATGCATCTTCTCGACGATGCGCGCAGCAATGCGCATGTACTCGATCTCGCGCGGCGACTTTACAGCGCGCTGCCAGTTGACGAGCGCCGTCGCATCGCGCCATGTCGCATTGGGCAGATTGCGCTGCAACGACGCAAATGCGGCCGCGCTGAAATAGTAGTTGTCCATTTCGACGCCGATGCGGCGCGCCTGCCAGCCGCGCGCCTCGATCACTTCGCGCGCGAGATAGTCCATCGGATGACGCTCGGGAGACTGCACGTAGTGGTCCGGATAGCCGACGATGTTCTCCCGCTTCATGAACACCGTGCGCAGCGCGCCGTTCGCATCCTGTCCCCGCCCGTACCAGACGGGCTCGCCGTCCAGCGCGAGCAGCACGCACTGATGCACATAGAACGACCAGCCGTCGTAGCCGGTGAGCCATCCCATGTTGGTCGGGTCCGTCACGATCAGCAGATCGATCTGGGCCTTCTCCATTGCCCGGCGCGTCTTCGCGATGCGTGCGTCGTACTCGCTGCGATCGAATGGCAGGCGGACCATTGGTGCCGCCTGCTCGACATCGTCCCGCTCCAGTTGAGGTGTGTCTGACATGGTCTCCTCTCAGCGCTTCATGTCGTTGCGGAAAAGGGTGCCTGCATTGGCCGCGCGCGCACGCGCGACGGCGAGCGTCGCGATGGCCGTGTCCTGCGCGCCCGTGCCCGTGAGGTCGCACAACGTGATGTCGCTGTCGCGCGTGCGGCCCTGGGCCTGTCCTGCGATGATCTCTCCGAGTTCCGCATGCGGTGCGGCCGCATCGACGGCGCCCGCTTCAATGGCGTGATGAAGTTCGCCGAGCACACGCGTCTGCGTGACGCGGTCGCACACATAGCGCGCCGCCACCAGGGCTTGCGGTGCGATTTCGTTCTTGTGTTCCGCATCCGAGCCCATGGCC
This sequence comes from Paraburkholderia sp. XV, assembly GCF_020177535.1. Taxonomy (NCBI): domain Bacteria; kingdom Pseudomonadati; phylum Pseudomonadota; class Betaproteobacteria; order Burkholderiales; family Burkholderiaceae; genus Paraburkholderia; species Paraburkholderia sp. XV. The sequence continues at coordinate 3,180 of NZ_JAGUUD010000180.1, forward strand.
GTGATGTGCAGACCCGGATGCAGATCGGCCGCATGAACCAGCGGCTCGGTGGTGGGCGTCGTCGTGATCGCGATGTCCGCTTTGGCGAGCGCATCATGCACGTCGCGCGCCACTTCGCACGCGATACGCAATTGCCCGGACATGTCGGCTGCAAACTGCTCGGCGTTCGCGCGATTACGCGCCCATACCGTTACGCGCTCGACCTTGCGCACCATCGCGAGCGCCTGCAATTGCAGACGCGCCTGTTCGCCCGCACCGATCACTGCGACATTCGGCGCGTGCTGTTTCGCCAGCCAGCGCGCTGCAACAGCGCCCGCGGCAGCCGTACGCACGGCCGTCAGATAGCCGTTATCGAGCAGCACCGCTTCCGTCAATCCCGTTTTAGCGGACAGCACGAGCATCAGTCCATTGAGGCTCGGCAGTCCGAGCTTCGGGTTGTCGAAGAAACCGGGGCTGACCTTGATCGCGAAGCTGTCGAAGCGCGGCAGATAGGCCGTCTTCACATCGACTTCGCCGCGATGCTCGGGCAGATCGAGCCGCAGGATCGGCGGCATCGCGACGGCTTCCGTCGCGAGCGACAGAAACGCGGACTCGATCTGATCGATAGCGGCGAGATCGAGCGGCACGAGTTCCCTGAGTTGCGCTTCGCCTAGCAGGGTAATAGCTGTCATCCGTCACTCCGTATCAGGCTGCACCGACAATGCGGCGATGCTGGTTCATGTCGATGTTGGCGCCCGTCACGATCAGCACGATCGGGCCGCGTGCAAGCGGCGCATTGCCGGGACGCCTGGCGAGCAGCGCGGCGATGCCGACAGCGGCAGCGCCTTCGAGCACCAGATGTTCGACTTCATAGGCGTGCACGATGCCGCGCGCAATCGACGCCTCGTCGAGCAATACGATCTCGTCGATCAGTTTGCGTGTCAGTGAAAACGTGTGCTGGTTGTCGAGCCCGATGCCGCCGCCCAGAGAATCCGCGAGCGTCTCCAGTTCATCGACGGGCACGGGCTTGCCTGCTGCGAGGCTCGCGTGCATCGCGGCGCCGCGCGCCATCGTCACGCCCGTCATGCGCACGCTGGGCGCGATCTGCTTCGCGGCGAACGCAACCCCTGAAAAGAGTCCGCCGCCCGACAGCGGCACCACGATATGCCCGACGTCAGGCAAGATTTCCGCGATCTCTACGCCGATGGTCGCCTGCCCGGCGATCACGTCGAGATGATCGAACGGCGGCACGTAGGCGTAACCTTCTTCGCGCACGAGGCGTTGCGCTTCATGTTGTGCATCGTCCTGACTCCTGCCGACGATGTGCGCCTGCGCGCCCAGCGCGCGCACGGCCTCGACCTTGTTCGACGGCACCAACGACGACATGCACACGGCCGCCTCGATTCCCAGCGCGCGCGCTGCGTGCGCGACGGCCCGCCCATGATTGCCTGTCGATGCCGTGACCACGCGCGTGCAACCCGTTTCGGCAAGGCGCACGAGTGCGTTCGTCGCGCCGCGCAGCTTGAAGCTGCCTGTCGGCTGCACGGATTCGAGTTTCAGATAAACGGGAGCGTTCGTAACGGCCGACAAGGCAGGCGATTCGACCAGCGGCGTGCGCAGCACGCGCCCTTCGATACGTCGGCGTGCGACATAGACATCGGCAAGCGAAAGTACGGACATTGACGGCCCTTGCACCTGTTCACGACCGCTGTAGTACGCATCGCAGGGATTCGATGCGGGCCACAGCGGACTCAGTGCGGCCAGTCTAATGTTCTAAATATTGTTTTCTATTGTCCTGGTACATTTTCGTTTTGCCCGTTCGCATGCAATGACGCATTCAGCCAAAGTCATGCACCTGCGGGTATTGCTCGAACACGTCACGCATCGTTTCGAGCGCTTCCTGATAGAGCTCGTCGCTCACTTCCGCGCCCACGCACAAGCGCACGGCGTTGGGCCGGTCCGCGCCGCGCACGAGAAACGGATCGGGCGACGTCACGGCAATACTCCGGTTGCGCAGCTCGCGCACGAGCCGGTCCGCCTGCCAGTGATCGGGCACGCGCAGCCATACCGACAAGCCTTGCGGATGCGAGCCGAGCACATATGGGCCGAGTACTTTTTGCGCGATCGCCTGCCGGATCGCCAACCGCCCGCGCTGCATCTCGACGAGCCGCGCGGCCGTGCCGTCGTTGATCCAGCGGGTCGCTACTTCCGCCATCGGCGAGGTCGCCATCCAGCTGCTCACGCGCAACACGCTCTCGGCGCGCAGCGCGAGCCGGCGCGGCGTGGTCAGATAGCCGATGCGCAAGCCAGCTAGCACGGACTTCGACATGCTCGTGCAGTAGAACGACAGGTCCGGAATATGACTCGAAATGGGCGCGGGACGCGACATGGGCAACGGTCCATACACGTCGTCCTCGATCACGAACACGCCGTAGCGCTCAGCGATCCGCGCAATCGACCGGCGTCGCGACTCGGGCATCATCGCGACGGTGGGATTGTTCAGCGTGGGTGTGCAGACGAGCGCCGTGATGCGCTCGCTGTCGCACATCTCTTCGAAATGCTCGGGGTGAATGCCGTACTCGTCGATCTCCAGCCCTTTCAACGTAAAGCCCAGCACATTCGCGGAGCCGATTACGCCATGGTCGGTCAGGCTTTCGCATAGCACCGTATCGCCGGGACCGACCAGCGACGCGAGCGCGAGAAAGATGCCGTGCGCCGCGCCATTGGTGACGAGCATCGTGTCCATCGAAGCGGGCATGCCCATCGTCTGCAGCCACGCAATACCCGCCTGCCGATGATGCTCGAAGCCCGCAATCGGCCTGAATGCGCGAATCCACGGCTGGTCTTCTATCTTCGACAGCGTCGCGCACACCTTGCGCCACATCGCGTCGTGCTCGGGCGTATGGATGATGCGTGCGATCGAAAAGTCGATGACGGAACGCTCCGCCGTATCGAGCATATAGTTCGACATCGTTTCCGTGACGCGCTCGGCGACGAAGCTGCCCCGCCCGACCTCGCAACGGATCAGCCCTTGCCGCTCCAGTTCCTTGTACGCATTCGTCACGGTCTGCACGCTGATCGACAGCTCCGACGCGACGTCGCGCTGCGGCGGCAGACGCGCGCCCGCGCGCAGCGACTCGCTTTCGATATCGATCGCAATCGCCTTCACCAGCCGCTTGTATTTCGACTCGACGCCATGCACCGCGCCAACCGCTTCCCGCCATTGCTCGATCACCTGCCGACTCCCGTTCCATGCAAAGCCGCGCATGCAGCGCGCTCCACACCATGCATAGTGCGACAAAAGCGGTGCTGAAAATTATTGTCCTAGAGCAATCGGAACAAAAAAATGGCTTTGTATGCTGCGTTCATGGGTCGCATCGCAGCACATGTCGAACGCGCCGGAATCCTTGCCACATCGGGTTTTCCCGCGCTTCGGGCATGCACCGCACTGCGTCATTTATCACTCTCTTTTCGCCCTCATACGGAATCGCCATGAAATCGAAGCGCACGTCAGTCATGCTCGGCGCCCTCTGCCTCGCGGCAGCGAGCCTCGCCATGCACACCCAGTTCGCGTCGGCTGAAACGACGTTGCAGCGCATCCAGCGCACCGGCGAGGTGCGCATCGGCTATGCGAACGAGGCGCCGTTCGCCTACACGCAGCCCGACGGCAAGGTGACGGGCGAGTCGCCGGAAATCTCGCGCAAGATCTTCGAGAAGCTCGGCGTGAAGAAAGTCGATGCCGTGCTGACGGAGTGGGGCTCGCTGATTCCAGGCCTGCGCGCCGGCCGCTTCGACGTCATCGCTGCGGGCATGTACATCACGCCCGAGCGTTGCAAGCAGGTTGCGTTCGCCGATCCGCAGTATCAGATCCAGGACACGCTGCTGGTGATGAAAGGCAACCCGAAGAATCTGCACAGCTATGGCGACGTCGCGAAGCAGCCGGACCTCAAGCTCGCGGTCATGGCGGGCGCCGTCGAAGTCGCCAATTCGCGCGACGCGGGCGTCAAGGACGCGCAACTGCTGCAGGTGCCTGACACGACAGCGCAACTGCAGGCAGTGCGCACGCGCCGCGCCGACGCCGCAGCGGGCACCGCGCTGACGATGAAGGGACTTGCATCGAAAGATGCGGGCCAGGTCGAAACCGTCTCGTTCTTCAAGGACGATCCGAACCATACGGGCTATGGCGCGCTGGCGTTCCGGCCGGAAGACACCGACCTGCGCGATGCCGTGAACAAGCAACTGCATCAATGGCTCGGCACCCCCGATCATCTCGCGACGGTCGGACCCTTCGGCTTCGACAAAACGAATCTGACCACGAAGACAGCCGCGCAAATCTGCGGCCAGTGATTCGACGCAATGGGGACGCAGGGTCAATGCGTCTCCATTGCGAGGCAAGCGATGTCATGCGCCGCGATGCAATACGCCGGCGGCGCAATCGGGATCGCGCACGCCTGGGAGGCACCGAGATTGCTTCCAGCATTCAATCCCGCGCACATCCATGCGCCATCATGCAAGCGAGGCAACCGCCATGCGTGAACTGTTTCCCCTGCTGCTGCAAGGCACGCTCGTCACTATCCAGATCGCCGCGCTCGGCACGCTGCTCGCGATCGCCATGGCCTTCGTCGCTACGGCTGCAAAGCTTGCGCCATGGGCGCCCGTGCGCTGGCTCGGCAACGTCTATGTCGAAGTTTTTCGCGGCACGTCGCTGCTCGTGCAGTTGTTCTGGTTCTTCTTCGTGCTGCCGCTGCCGCCGTTCAGAATCGAGCTGACGCCTTTCACGGTGGCCATCGTCGGGCTTGGTCTGCACTACGGCGCATACGGCTCCGAGATTCTGCGCGGCGCGCTGCGCTCGGTGCCGGGCGGCCAGTTCGAAGCGGCCGTCGCGCTGAACATGTCGGCCTTCGCGCGCATGCGCCGCATTATCCTGCCGCAGGCGATGATCAACGCATTGCCGCCCGCGACCAACCTGATGATCGAGTTGTTGAAGGGCACCTCGCTCGTCTCGCTGATCACGCTGTCGGATCTCACGTTCCGCGCGCGCCAGCTCGACGAAGCAACGTTCAAGACCGCCGAAATCTTTTGCCTCACGCTCGTCATCTACTTCGTGCTCGCGCAACTGCTTGTCGCGTTGATGCGTCATTTCGAGCGGCGCGTGAGCCACGGCATCATCGCTCACACTTCGCGTCAGATCACGCAAAAGGCGGCGTCATGAATCACTTTTTCGATCTGCAGTACGCGGCGCATATCCTGCCCGACCTCGCACGCGCATCCGTCTACACGATCCTGATTACGCTGGTCGGCTTTGCGATTGCGCTCGTGCTCGGCCTCGTGCTTGCAATCCTGCGGCGCAGCCCGATCAGGCTGGTGTCGCGCACGGTCGGATTCGTCGTCGAGTTCATCCGCAGCACGCCGCTGCTGATCCAGGTCTACGTGCTGTTCTATGTGCTGCCGGCTTACGGCATCACGATGTCCGCGCTCACGGCTGGCACGATCGGCATCGCGCTGCATTACGCGTGCTACACGTCCGAGGTCTATCGCGCGGGTTTGAATGGCGTCGCGCGCGGCCAGTGGGAAGCAGCTTGTGCGTTGTCGCTGTCGCCATGGCGCACGTATGGCGGCGTGATTCTGCCGCAGGCAGTGCGGCCCATCATTCCCGCGCTCGGCAATTACCTCGTCGCGATGTTCAAGGACACGCCCGTGCTATCGGCCATCACTGTGGTCGAACTGATGCAGCAGGCGAAGAACGTCGGCTCGGAAACGTTCCGTTATCTGGAGCCGATCACGCTCGCGGGACTGTTCTTCCTCGTCATCAGTGTGACGTTCGCGCAACTCGTGCGGCAGCTGGAAATTCGCCTGAGGCTGCCATGAAGACGCACGCAGACACCGACACCACTTTGCAGTCCGAGTCCCCCGTGATGGAGAAAGAGATGAAGCGAGACCCCGTTGCCGCGCTGAGCGAAACACCGAACGCGAACGGCGACCAGCCGATGGTCCGGTTCGCCGGCGTAACGAAGCGCTACGGCGCGCTCACCGTGCTCGACGAACTCGATCTGGAAATCGCGCCGAACGAGAAGGTGGCGATTATCGGCCCCAGCGGCTCGGGCAAGTCGACGCTATTGCGCGTGCTGATGACGCTCGATCCGCTGACGAGCGGCATGATCGAAGTGGACGGCGAGCCGCTCACCCACATGCGCAAGAACGGCGCGCTCGTGCCCGCCTCGCTTGCGCATCTGCGTCGCGTGCGCAGCAAGATCGGCATGGTGTTCCAGAGCTTCAACCTGTTCCCGCACATGACGGCGCTCGCCAATACGATCGAAGCGCCGATGCAGGTACTCGGCCTGTCGCGCAAGGAAGCAACGGAACGCGCGCGTGAGTTGCTTTCGCTAGTCGGTCTCGCCGACAAGTGCAATCACTATCCTTCGCAGTTGTCGGGTGGCCAGCAGCAGCGCGTGGCAATCGCACGCGCCCTGGCAATGCGCCCGAAGGTGATGCTGTTCGACGAAGTGACGTCCGCGCTCGATCCCGAGCTATGCGGCGAAGTGCTGAACGTGATCCGGCGGCTCGGCGAAGAACACAATCTGACGATGCTGATGGTCACGCACCAGATGGGTTTTGCGCGCGAATTCGCGGACCGTGTGTGCTTCTTCTCGCAAGGCAAGATCATCGAGCAGGGGCCGCCGCAGCAGTTCTTCACCTCGCCGCAGCACGAACGCACGCAGCAGTTCCTGCGCGCGGTTCGCGAAGCCGTCTAAAGCGTCTGGCGTCGAGGCGTGACGTTCCTGAATGCGCGCGTCACGTCACGCTTCCCCTCTTCCGCCGCGCGCGAGTTCTTCGCCGCTGTTGTGGGGCAGCTTCGCCGTCACGGGAATCGACGCGAGCGAGAACAGGCCGACCACCAGAAACGCGGGCCAGAAGTCGGTCCATACGATGGTCGAATGCCCTTGCACGTTGTGCGATATCTGCAGCACGATGCCCGCGATCGTCACCCCGAGACCGAGCGAAATCTGTTGCACCACGCTGGCGACACTCGTCGCGCGGCCCACGTCCCGGCTCGGAATATCCGCATACGCGAGCGAGTTCAGCGACGTGAATTGCAACGACGGAAACACGCCGCCGAATAACACGACGAACCAGATCACAGCGTGCGGCGTTCCGGGGCCGAACAGTCCATAGCTGGCGATCGCGCAGCCGGCCAGCACGGCGTTGAACATCAGTACGCGCCGGAAGCCGAAGCGCGCGAGCACCGACGACGCGATCGTCTTCATGAAGATCGAGCCGAACGCCGAAGCGCAGGTGATCGTGCCCGCCGCGAACGGCGTCATGCCGAGACCTTCCTGCAACGCGAGCGGCAACAGGAACGGCACGGCGCCCAGGCCGATCCGGAACAGCGAGCCGCCTGCGACGCTTGCGTGAAAACTCGGGATACGCAGCAATCTGAGATCGAGCACCGGCCGTTCGACACGGCTCGCGTAGCGCCAGTAGACGAGCAGCAGCACGGCGCCGAGCACGCACATTGCCGTCGATATGCGGTCCGACACCAGTTCGCCGCCGACCAGCGACAAGCCGAGCATGAACAGCGACGCGCCGCTCGCCGACAGGACGAAGCCGGTCCAGTCGAGCGGTCCGGGATGCGCTTCGCGCATGTTGGCGATGTGTCTGTTCGTGAGCCAGATGCCGAACAGACCGATGGGAATATTGACGATGAAGATCAGACGCCAATGCAGATACGTCGTGATGAAGCCGCCGAGCGGCGGCCCGACGACGGGCCCGAGCAGCGCGGGCACGGTCAGATAGTTGACGGCGCGGATGAAGTCCGACTTCGGCACGGAGCGGAAGATGATGATGCGGCCAACGGGCACCATCATCGCGCCGCCGATGCCCTGCACGAAACGCGCGGCGACGAAGAGCGGCAGGGTCGTCGATGCGGCGGCCATCAGCGAGCCGGCCATGAAGATGCCGATTGCAGTGCGGAATACGGAGCGTGGGCCGTAGCGGTCGGCTACCCAGCCGCAGACGGGGATGAACACGCCGAGGCCGATCACGTAGGCCGTGATTGCGAGTTTCAGGGTGATTGGGTCGTGGCCGAGGTCGCGTGCCAGTACAGGCAGGGATGTGACGAGGACCGTCGAGTCGACGTTTTCCATGAACATCGCGCAGGCGACGATTAGGGGCACGATGAAGGTGCCTATTGCCAGAGGCATGGGTTCGGGTTCGGGTTTGGGTTTTGTCTGCGACGCTGTTGAGGTTGGAGCTTGACGTTTGTTCGCTGCGCGAGTCGGGGTTGGGGGTGTCTTTCTGATTTGCTGATTTGCTGATTTGCTGTGCGCTGTCTACCGTTTGTGCTGGCATCCGCGAATTGTTAGCCTGCTTCAAGCGTCGCCCCTGTGCGGGGCGGCACCTACTTTTCTTT
>NZ_JAGUUD010000181.1:0-11398 GCF_020177535.1 Paraburkholderia sp. XV
GTGTATCAGGTCGTAATTGCCGGATTATAAAATGCTTGGTGCATATCGGAAAAATCAACTCGGTCCATCAAGAACATATTTAACAATTCATTTGAACGGAATCACCAGTGCTTTAATGCCACATTATCCGACAATCTTTAATCGGCATTTCACAATTCCGATGCACCGCGGATAAAGTCCTCATGCACGATCTCCCACGCCCCCTCTTGCAGCCGCCATGGAACATCTGCTTGTAGAACATCGTCGTCAGTTCGCATAGGCAGCAGTAAGGAAATGGACGAAACGCCCAGCTTGCCTCGTGAAAAGTGATGCCCGAGCTGGAAAGCCATATTCTCGTCCATCTTGCCGATGAAGGCCGGATGATAGGCGCCCGGCGCGCCTAGATCAGGATCACGTGGTCGCTGAGCTGGACGCAATTGCGTCCGCCGCGTTTCGCGCTGTACAGCGCTTCGTCGGCATCTCTCGCCAGTTGCTCGATGGTGGCGTCGCTCGCGGCCATGCACGCGACACCGATACTGCATGTGTAGCCGGGCAGCGTTGCGTCGTCTTTCTGCGCGACGCGCCGGCGGATACGCTCCGCATGGTCCCTCGCCTCGTCGGGAGGCACGCGCGGCAGCAGCACGGCGAACTCCTCGCCGCCCCAGCGCGCGACATGCCCCGGCGCCGGCAACATGTCGGCGACGCGCTTCGCGAAGTCGATCAGAATGCGATCGCCCGTGGCGTGCCCATACGTGTCGTTCACCTGCTTGAAATGATCGAGATCGATCAGCAGCAGCGACAGCAATCCGCCCGTGCGCATCGCCTTCTCGCGTTCCTGTTGATGCGCGCTCAGAAACGCGCGACGATTCAGCAGCCCCGTCAGCGGGTCCATGAACGACTGCTGCTCGAGCTGATTGCGCAGCCGCTCCATCGCGGCGAACAGCAAGCCGACCGTCACCGTCAGCGACATCAGCGCGCCCGTGATCAGATAGATCTTCTGGATCAGGTCGGGAGCGAACAGGCCCACGCTCGCCCAGGCCGGGACGAACATCGACAGGCCGCGCGCCGCCGTCACCGCCGTCTGCACCAGCAGCATCGAGCCGACGTAGAGCGCCGTATTGCTGCCTTTGCCGAAACGCAGCATCGTGAAGCTGTTCAGCCCGAACGTCGCCGTCAGGATCGCGGACATGCACAGCGTGCGTCCCGCCACGGAAGGATGAACCCACGTCATCCAGCTCATGGCGATCACGCCCGTCACGAGCAGCAGCGCGACGAAGCGGCGCGAAGGACGCAGCCCATAAAACAGCTGACCGCCGATAAGCCACAGCCCCGTGCCGAGAATCAGGCCGACGTTGGCGACGACAATCGAAAGCCAGTCGCCGATGCCGCCGCGCAACGCAAGCAATATCGCCGACAACGACACGGCCAGCGCACCTGACGCCCAATGCCCGACGCCGCGAATGTTTGCCGGAAAACCGCGCCCCAGCGAAAACATGACGAGCGCCATCAAGCCTGGCATGACTGCCGACATCAGAATGACGGTGCGAAGATCGAAGGCTGGCATACGGCTCCGGAAGCGGGCTCGCGACATGAAACGCATCCGTCTCATGTGCGCTTGCGGGACAACCTCGCAATATACCTCAGGCCGCGCCGCCGTCACTCCAGCAGTTTCAGCACGGTCTGCGGCATCGAGTTGGCCTGCGCCAGCACCGAGATACCCGCCTGCTGCAACACTTGCGCCTTCGACAGATTCGCTGTTTCCGTCGCGAAGTCCGCGTCGGTGATTTGCGAACGCGCCGAACTCATGTTCGTTGCTTGCGTGTTCGTCGTCGAGATGGCGGCCTGAAACGTGTTCTGCGTCGCGCCGAGCGTTGCCTGGAACGTATTGACGCTCGTGAGAACGCTATCGATCGTGCTCATCGCCGCCTGCGCGCCCGATGCCGAAGAAACCGACAGCCCGCTGATGCCGAGGCTGCCTGCATCCCATTTCTGCGAGCCGAAGTCGGCGGTGATCTGCTGGTTCTCGAATGCGCCGATCTGGAAGTTGATCGTACCGACGCCGTTCAGAACGGCCTGGCCGTTGAACGTGGTCTGTTGCGCGACGCGCGTGATTTCCGTCAAGCGGGTCGACACTTCCGACTGCAGGTTCACCAGCGCGGTGGAATCGAGCGAGCCGTCGCCCGCCTCCACTGCGAGCTGGCGAATGCGCTGCAGGTTGTCGACGATCGATTGCAGCGCGCCGTTCGTCGTCTGCACCATCGAAATGCCGTTGTTCGCATTCGCCGCCCCTTGCGTCAGCGCATTGATCGACGCCGTTTGCGTTGTCGAAATGGCGAGACCGGCCGCATCGTCGGCGGCCGTATTCACGCGCTTGCCCGACGACAGGCGGCTGATCGCCTGCGAGAGCGCGCTTTGCGAGCCCGACAGGTTGTTCTTCGCCGTCAGCGACATGATGTTGGTGTTGATGTTCAGCATTCGCTTCCTCGTTCCTCAATAACTGCCATTAAAGACCTTTTGCATCGCCAGCCTGCCAATACATTCATTAGCGGCGTTGCTTCTTTTCTAACGGTTCGATAACAGCAAAATTGAGAGCGCAAAACCTTTCATTCATGCCATTTACGCTTACTTCAACTTTCTTACCGACTATTTTTAAATGAATAAAAAAACCCGCATGTGCGAATCGCGCATGCGGGTTTTGCATCAGCAGCAATGCATCAGAACTTGTGGCGAATCCCCACAATCGCGATCTCTTGCGTGCTCGTGCCGTTATAGCCGTACGAGCCAATCGACGCCTGCGCTGCCTGCGTCGTGCCATCGGACAGACGCTGCGTGCCGTTGGCATGCTGATACGCTGCGACGGCGTAGAAGTCGGTGCGCTTGGACAGGTTGTAGTCCGCGCCGATGCTGACCTGGTGATAATGCGCCGACGTATCGCCCGATGCCGCCGTGTACGCATAGCCCACGCCCGCGATCAACGCAGGCGTTGCCTGGTACGCGACGAACGCCTTGCCGCTGTTGTACTTCTCGGTCGTCGAGAAGCTCGAGCTTGCATCGGCCTTCAGTTGCGTGTTGCTGTACGACGCGCCCAGCGTCACGGAGCCGAGTACGTACTGACCGCCCAACTGGGCAATGCTGACCGACTTCGCGCTCACGTAACCGTCGTTGATGTGGCTGTCGAAGATCGAGTCCGTCGTGCTGCTCGCCCAGCTCGTACGCCCGCCCGTTGCGGAGTTGTTGGTTGCGCGCAGATAACCTGCCGCCAGCGACAGATTGCCGACAGAGTACGTCGCCGCGCCGCTATACGTATAGCCTTGTCCCGTCTGACCAGCCACGCCGCTGAATGCATACAGGCCTTCGAACTGGAAGCCCGCGTAGTTCGGCGACACATACTTGACCGCGTTCGACACGCGCGCGCTATTGTCGTTGTTGTCGACGTCGCCGGGCGTCGCGAACGTGGAGCCGAAGTAGTTGTCGGCGGTGACGCCCTGAACCGTATCCGTGATGGGATCGTACTGACGGCCCAGCGTGACGGTGCCCCACTTGTCGCCCTGGAAGCCCACGTACGCCTGGCGGCCGAACAGGCGCGAACCCTGGCCCATCTTGCCCGTGCCGACATCGAAGCCGCTTTCCAGCGCGAAGATCGCCTTCAGGCCGCCGCCGAGATCTTCACTGCCCTTCAGGCCCCAGCGGTCGCCGCTCAGGTTGCCGTTGATCATGCCCGTCAGGTTGCTGTTCGAATCGGCGTTGTGCACGTAGCCGATGCCTGCATCGATAAGCCCGTAGAGCGTGACGCTGTTCTGTGCGTGAGCCGCGATGGTCATCGAGCTCAACGTGAATGCAACAGCCGCAATTGCAGTTCTTTTCATCTGTTCCTCTATCACTCGTTTAAAAATGTATTGCGACCGCGAGAATACAGGTGCGTAAAAATAGATAAATTACTTGTTGGTTATATGCAACTCATTAGCTTTCCTGTCTTTTATAAAGCAAAAAAGGCCATGTGAATGCACATAGCCGAAGTCCGGAACCATTATTCATCTGCGTGGAAAAAGAGAATATGAAGCGAATTCCAGACAGGCGCCAATCTAGGTGACGCAATTTTTGAAGTCAACGCGTGAGGCCGCATGACGCGTTTCCGAATCTTTCTTTCTTGCAGCGGATAAGCGGAACGACCGCACGCCAAATAGCGTTCACGCGCCGTTGCCGGAACAACTTCCACGCGTTGCGATGTCAGACAAGCCAATCGGACCGATCTGGATCATTCGCTTGGCGCGAGCACACACGCGCTTCACAGCCACCACAACTCCCAAGCCAAACTCGGCCTTTCGTTGTAGGACAACGTATAATGCAGATAAATCTCGAAAATCCCCAGGAGCGATACATGGCCGCGTCTGCAGCACCAGGTTCGACCCCACGGCGGGCACGCGGGAGCCTTGCTGATCAGGTCGTCGCCTATGTCAACGAGCAGGTTGCTTCGCACGCGCTCAAGCCGGGCGATCAACTGCCGACCGAAACGACGCTGATGTCCTTGCTCGGCGTCAGCCGCACCGTCGTGCGCGAGGCCATTTCGCGTCTGCAGGCCAATCGCGTGATCGAAACACGTCACGGGATCGGCAGCTTCGTACTGGAGCCGCGCCGCGAGCCGCTCGGCCTGGACATGGTGCCCGCCACCACGTTGAACGATGTGCTGTCAGTGCTGGAATTGCGCATCAGCCTCGAGACGGAATGCGCGGGGCTCGCCGCGCAGCGCGCAAGCGAACGCGATATCGCGAAGATTCGCGCGGCGCTCGATGCCATCGAAGAAACGAGCCGCGCAGGCGGCGACAGCACGGCCGCCGATTTGCGCTTCCATATTTCGATTGCGAACGCGACGGGCAACCGCTATTTCGTCGACATTCTCACGCAACTGGGCACGGCGCTGATTCCGCGGCATCGCGTGGATTCGGCGGGGCTCGCACAAAGCGATCCGAATGCCTATATGGCGCGAGTGAATCTCGAACACGAAAACATTCTCGATGCGATCGCGCGCAAAGACCCTGACGGTGCGCGCGCGGCGATGCGCATGCACCTGTCCAGCAGCCGCGAACGCCTGCGCCGCGCAAGTGCCCAGGCGGAAGAAGCGGCGGCGACACGCACGTCTTAAAACACGACGTCGAGAAAACGAAAGAGCGGCCTGAATCCGGGGCCGCTTTTTCATTACAAGGCCAATCGCATCAGACGATCATGCGTTGACGATCTGCCCGTCGCGACGCCGCCAGAGTCCGGGTGGATTGTCGTCGGCCAGCGCCTGCGGCAGCAGTTCAAGCGGACAATGCTGATAGCACACAGGGCGCAGAAAGCGCTCGATCGACGTCGAGCCGACCGACGTCACGCGGCTATCCGCCGTTGCCGGGAACGGGCCGCCGTGCACCATCGCGTGACACACTTCGACACCCGTCGGGAACCCGTTGACGAGCAGACGCCCCGCCTTGCGTTCCAGAATCGGCACCAGCTTCCGCGCGAGTTGCGCGTCGTCGCGATCCATCGCAATCGTTGCCGTCAGTTGTCCCGCGAAGTGCTCCGCGACTGCCAGCAACTCCCGGTCGTCCTTGCATCGCACGATGGTCGATGCGGGACCGAACACCTCGTCTTCCAGTTCGGGCTTCTTTAGAAAGACGGCTGCCCTGTCCGCGCCATGAGCCGCCCGCCGCCCGATCAGCATGTCACCCGTCAATCGCACGACCTCTCTTCTCCATCTGGCTGATTCAACATCGGTCATCGTACAACGTATCTTCACGACAATGCAACGCGCCCCGCTTCCAGCGCGGCGCTTGCCGCAAGCTTTCAGGGTTTACCATCCTTTCTCGCGGTCAACTGACAACGTATCTTGTGTTCAGACGTCCTATGACATACCATATTTTGCAAGACGCACCTTGCCGGACGAGCAGCGCCCGACCCAGGAGATAGAGATGGCTTTGTCGTCACCGCATCAACCGTATCAACCGTTACCGAACAGCTTTCGCGCCGCCGTCAAGAACGGCGAGCGCCTGATCGGCTGCTGGGCATCATTGGCCAGCCCGATCACGACGGAACTGCTCGGCACCGTGGGGTTCGACTGGATCCTGCTCGACGCCGAGCACGCGCCCAACGACGAACTCACGCTGATACCGCAGCTGATGGCGCTGAAAGACAGCCGCTCCGCGCCCATCGTGCGTCCGCCGTCCAACGACAACGTCATCATCAAGCGCATGCTCGACGCGGGCTTCTTCAACTTCCTGATCCCGTTCGTCGACAGCGCCGACGACGCGCGCCGCGCCGTCGCCACGACCCGCTACCCGCCGCACGGCATTCGCGGCGTGTCGGTCGGTCAGCGCGGTAATCGATACGGATCGGTGACGGACTACCTGCAGGTGGTCAACGACAACATCTGCGTCATCGTGCAGATCGAGAGCCGCGCGGCCGTCGCCGCAATCGAGGAGATCCTCGCGGTGGAAGGCGTCGACGGCGTCTTCATCGGCCCTTCGGACCTCGCCGCCGCGTATGGTCATCTGGGCAATGCCGGTCACGCGGACGTTCAGCAGGCTATCGCGCATGTCTTCGAACGCGCGAAGGCAGCGGGCAAACCATCGGGCATCCTCGCGCACGTGCAGCAGGACGCCGAGCGCTATCTCGGCATGGGCGCCACACTGGTCTCCGTCTGCGCCGACATGGGCCTGTTACGCAGCGGCGCGCTCAATGTCCGCCAGCACTTCATGCCGGCCTGATCGGCCCGACTGAACGCACGGACGTCACCTCACATCACATTATCGGGAGTAGCGAATGCAAACAGCAGGCTTCATCGGACTCGGCATCATGGGCAAGCCCATGGCAGCCAATCTTCGCAAGAACGGCGTCGAGCTCACCGCATTCACGCGCAGCGGCGTGCCCGACGAGCTGACGCAGGCGGGCGTGACGGCATCGGCGAGTCCTGCGGATGTCGCCGCGAAAGCGGACGTGATCTTCATCATGGTGCCGGACACGCCGGACGTCGAGCGCGTGCTGTTCGGCGAGAACGGCGTCGCAAGCAAGCTGCGCCAGGGGCAGATCGTGGTCGACATGAGCTCGATCTCGCCCATCGCCACGCGCGACTTCGCGGCCCGCGTGCGCGAGAAGGGCGCGGACTATCTCGATGCGCCCGTGTCGGGCGGCGAAGTCGGTGCGAAAGCCGCGTCGCTGACCATCATGGTGGGCGGCGCACAAGCCACCTTCGACAAGGTCAAGCCGCTGTTCGACATGCTCGGCAAGAACGTCTCGCTGATCGGCGAAGTCGGCGCGGGACAGATCTGCAAGGTCGCGAACCAGGTGATCGTCGCCGCGACGATCGAAGCCGTGGGCGAAGCGCTGCTGCTCGCATCGAAGGCCGGCGTCGATGCCGAGAAAGTGCGCAAGGCATTGATGGGCGGCTTCGCTTCGTCACGCATTCTCGAAGTGCACGGCGAGCGCATGACGAAGCGCACGTTCGACCCGGGCTTCCGGATCGAACTGCATCAGAAAGACTTGAACCTCGCCCTCTCCACAGCGCAAGCGCTCGGCGTCTCGCTGCCGAACACGTCGACCTGCCAGGCCCTGTTCAACGCCTGCGCGGCGCACGGTGGCAAGGCATGGGACCACTCGGGGATGGTTCGCGCGCTCGAATATCTCGCCGACCACGAGATCGGGCAGCAGCCGAAATGACGTTTTACGCAATCGTCTCAAACGCGGTGGATGGCGATCTCGCCGTATTCCGCGTCGATGGTTCGGCGGGCGGCATCGAACGTATCGCGCGCCATCCGGCCGGCGACACCGTGATGCCACTCGCCCTCTCCGCCGACGGCCGCGTGCTGCACGCCGCCACGCGCGGCGCGCAACGGCACATCGTCACGTATTCGGTCGACACCTCCACGGGCGCTCTCACGCATGTGCGAACCGCGTCGATCGAATCGAATCTCGCATACCTGTCGCTGACGCCGTCAGGCGACTGGCTGCTCGGCGCATCGTATGGCGAGTCTTCCGTGAGCCTGTATCGCGCGGGGCCATTGGACAGCGCTGACATCAGGCCGCGTCAGGTGGTCGAGGGCTTCGTGCATGCGCACGCGGTGATCGCGTCGGCGGATGGCCGCTTCGCCTACGCGACCTCGCTCGGCTCCGACACGGTGTTCTGTTTTTCGATCGTCGGCGACACGCACGACGCGATGCTCGAACTCGTGCAGAAGGTGACCGTGGAAGCGGGCTTCGGCCCGCGTCATCTGCGCTTGTCGCCGGATGAAAAAACGCTGTACGTGTCGAGCGAATTTCGCGCGACCGTCGCTGTGTTTTCACGCAGCGGCGAAACAGGCGAGCTGTCGGCGCGCAGCGTATCGCCGCGCGCCAGGTCGCTCGCGTACCTGAACGATGGCTGCCTGCGCACTGCGCAAACCGATCCCGCAACAGCCGCGACACTCGTCTGGGGCGCCGATTTGCAGGTGACGCCCGATGGCCGCTACGTCTACGTCGCCGAGCGCACGTCGAGCCGTCTGATCGCCTACCGCGTGGCCCGCGAGGGCTCGCTCGAATACGCGGGCTTCACCGACACGGAAGCGCAACCGCGCGGCTTCAGGATCGACCCGTCGGGCCGCTTTCTCGTCGCTTGCGGCGAGAAGTCCACGCAGGTCGTCGTGTATGCGATCGACGCCGACTCGGGCGCCCTCTCTGCCGTTTCGCGCTGCGAAGGCGGACGCGGCGCGAACTGGGTCGAGATTGTCGCCCAGACGTAGCGTTTCCACGGCGGACGCGGCAGCGCGAAGCTTTTTCATCGAATTCACAGGCCCATAACAGGCCAATTTTGGGACCCAACCCCAGGACCGACTCTCATGTCTACGATTACCCAAGGCGCCCCAACCGTCACCGAATTGCGCGTCGTCCCCGTGGCCGGCCGCGACAGCATGCTGATGAACCTGAGCGGCGCTCACGGCCCGTTCTTCACGCGCAACATCGTGATTCTGCGCGACAGCGCGGGCAACACCGGCGTCGGCGAAGTGCCGGGCGGCGAGAACATCCGCAAGACGATCGACGACGCGCGTCCGTTCGTCGTCGGTCAATCCATCGGTAACTTGCAGGCTGTGCTCAACAAGGTGCGCAAGCAGTTCGCGGATCGCGACGCGGGCGGCCGCGGCCTGCAGACCTTCGATCTGCGCACGACGATTCACGCCGTGACGGCGCTCGAAGCCGCCCTCCTCGATCTGCTCGGCCAGCACCTGGGCGTGCCTGTCGCGGCGCTGCTCGGCGAAGGCCAGCAACGCGACGAAGTCGAAATGCTCGGCTATCTCTTCTACATCGGGGATCGGAAGAAGACGGACCTGCCGTACGTGAGCGGCGTCGAAGGACGCGACGATTGGGAACGCCTGCGCACGGAAGAAGCGCTGACGCCGGAATCCGTCGTGCGACTTGCCGAAGCCGCGCAGGCGCGTTACGGCTTCAACGACTTCAAGCTCAAGGGCGGCGTGCTCGCGGGCGACGCCGAGATCGAAGCGGTGACGGCGCTGGCCGAACGCTTCCCTGAAGCGCGCGTGACGCTCGATCCGAACGGCGCGTGGTCGCTGGCGGAAGCGATCCGCCTATGCCGCGACCAGCACGACGTACTCGCATACGCGGAAGATCCGTGCGGCGCGGAGAACGGCTACTCGGGCCGCGAGGTGATGGCGGAATTCCGCCGTGCGACGGGCCTGCCGACGGCGACCAACATGATCGCCACCGACTGGCGTCAGATGGGCCATGCCATCCAGTTGCAATCGGTCGACATTCCGCTCGCCGACCCGCACTTCTGGACGATGCAGGGCTCGGTGCGCGTTGCGCAGATGTGCAACGACTGGGGCCTCACGTGGGGCTCGCATTCGAACAATCACTTCGACATTTCGCTCGCGATGTTCACGCATGTCGCGGCGGCTGCGCCAGGCAAGATCACTGCGATCGACACGCACTGGATCTGGCAGGACGGCCAGTATCTGACACGCGATCCATTGCAGATCGCCGGCGGCAAGGTGAAGGTGCCGGCGAAGCCGGGCCTTGGCGTCGAACTCGACATGGACGCGCTCGAGAAGGCACATGCGCTGTATCAGCAGCATGGACTCGGTGCACGCGACGATGGTGTCGCAATGCAGTACCTGATTCCGAACTGGAAGTTCGACAACAAGCGGCCTTGCCTCGTGCGTTGATTTTTTCACGGCCTGAAACCATTCCAGAACGACGCGGCCTGCGTGGCCGCCGATACTTCAACACTGACTGACACACCCAAGCGAACTCAAACATGACCACGCCACAAGAACTCAAAGCGATCGTATCCGAAGGCCTTCTGTCGTTCCCCGTCACCGACTTCGACAGCAACGGCGACTTCCGCCCCGACACGTATGCCGCGCGACTGGAATGGCTTGCGCCGTATGGCGCGACTGCCCTCTTCGCTGCGGGCGGCACGGGGGAGTTCTTCTCGCTGACGAAGTCGGAGTATTCGAATGTGATTCGTACTGCGACGGAGACCTGCAAGGGCAAGGTGCCGATTCTGGCGGGCGCGGGCGGCCCGACGCGTGTCGCGATCGAATATGCGCAGGAAGCCGAGCGCAATGGCGCGCAGGGCGTGCTGCTGATGCCGCACTATTTGACGGAAGCGTCGCAGGAAGGCATTGCGGCGCACGTCGAGCAGGTGTGCAAGGCGGTGAAGAACATGGGCGTGATCGTTTATAACCGCGCGAATTCGAAGCTCGGGGCGGATTCGTTGGAGCGTCTTGCCGACAAGTGCCCGAACCTGATCGGGTTCAAGGATGGCGTGGGCGATATCGAAAGCATGGTGACCATTCGCCGGCGCATGGGCGACCGGTTCTCTTATCTTGGCGGTCTGCCGACGGCTGAAGTCTACGCGGCGGCGTATAAGGCGCTTGGGGTGCCTGTTTATTCTTCGGCGGTGTTCAATTTCATTCCTAAGACGGCGATGGAGTTTTATCGCGCGATTGCTGCGGATGATCATGTCACTACTGGCAAGCTGCTTGATGAGTTCTTTTTGCCTTATCTGGCGATTCGGAATCGTCGGCAAGGGTATGCGGTGAGTATCGTTAAGGCTGGGGCCAAGCTTGTTGGACATGATGCCGGGCCTGTGCGGGCGCCCCTCACCGATCTGAATGAAGACGAGCTTGCGCAGCTCGATGGGCTTATCAAGAAGCTTGGAGCGCAGTAAGGTTTTTTTGTCTGCGACGCTGTTGGGGTTTTGGCCTTTTCGTTGGCAGCTGGGATGTTGCCTTCGCGGCGCGTAGCGGTTTGGTTGTTCCGGTCTTTGCGCGGGCATCCGCGATTTGCTTTTGCTTTTGCTTTTGCTTTTGCTTTTGCTTTTGCTTTTGCTTTTGCTTCTGCTTTTGCTTTCGCTGGCATCCGCGAATTGTTAGCGTGCTTCACGCGTCGCCCC
>NZ_JAGUUD010000182.1:0-10894 GCF_020177535.1 Paraburkholderia sp. XV
CCCCGCACAGGGGCGACGCTTGAAGCGAGCTAACGTAACGCGGATGCCAGCGAAATCAAAGGCCAAAACACCGATCGGCGAAGCCAGAAGCAAGAAGCAAGAAGCCAAAACACGGACACTAGCGCAAGCACAAACACCCCAGCGTCGCAGACAAAAAAAACCAAAAACCAAAACCAAAAACCTCACTCCGCCCCAAGATAAAAAAACCGAAACAAAAACACAGCAGCAATAACCCAAACAACGAGCTTGACCTGCCGCGCCCGCCCGGTAAGTAACTTAAGCCCCGCATAAGAAATAAACCCAAACGCGACCCCATTCGCAATGGAATAGGTAAAAGGCATCATAAGAGCGGTAAGTGCAGCAGGCACGACTTCAGTCGCATCATCCCATGGCAGATCAGCCATCTCCCGCAACATCAGACACGAAACGTAAAGCAAAGCCGGCGCCGTGGCATAACCCGGCACCACCCCCGCCAGCGGCGCAAAGAACAGCGCCAGCAAAAACAGCGCAGCAACGGTAATCGCGGTAACACCCGTACGCCCACCCGCCTGCACACCCGAAGCGCTTTCGATATAAGCCGTCGTCGACGACGTACCCAGCACCGACCCGGCGAGGATCGCCGTACTATCGGCCAGCAGCGCTCGGTTCAAGCGATGCATCTTGCCATGCACCAGCAGCCCCGCGCGGTTCGCGACACCCATCAGCGTGCCCGTCGCATCGAACAGTTCGACGAGGAAGAACACCAGAATCACATTCAGCACGCCCGTCGACAACGCGGCCTTCACGTCGAGCTGGAACAGCGTCGGCGAAATTGAAGGCGGCATGGACACGATGCCGTGAAACTGATTGCCGCCGAAGAAAAAGCTCAAGATCGTCACACCGACAATGCCGATCAATATCGCCCCGCGCACGCGCAGCACATCGAGCATGACGATTACAAAGAAGCCGATGATCGCCAGCACCACGTGCGGATCGTGCAGGTTGCCCAGCGTGACGAGCGTCGCCGGACTGCCCGTCACGATGCCCGCCGTCTTCAACGAAATGATCGCGAGAAAGAGCCCGATGCCGCCCGTGATCGCGACGCGAATCGAATGCGGAATGCCGTTGACGATCACCTCGCGCACGCGGAACAGCGTGACGATCAAAAACAGGCAGCCGGAGATAAACACCGCGCCCAGCGCAGCCTGCCACGTGAAGCCCATCCCCTTGACGACCGTGTACGCGAAGTACGCATTCAGGCCCATGCCCGGCGCACACGCAATCGGGTAGTTCGCGTAGAAGCCCATGATCAGCGAGGCGAGCGCGGCGACGAGGCAAGTCGCAACGAACACCGAGTCTTTGGGCATGCCCGCATCGCCGAGAATCGCCGGATTGACGAAGATGATGTAGGCCATTGTGAGGAAAGTGGTCACGCCTGCCAGCACTTCCACGCGCAGGGTCGTGCCCGCTTCGTCAAAGCCGAAATACCGTTTTACGGAGTCCATGAGCCGAGTCTCTCGTCGTTTGAAATGTCGTTGGTCACTGCTTGTCGTGCAGCCTGTCTTTGCCTGCTACCGCGCTTCGTCAGCCGCGTGATGACGCCCCGTCCCGCATGGCGGCGCGCGCGGGCTTCGCCGCCGCGTCGGCCATCGTGACGCCACGGGCGGATTTAATCACGATTGGTCAGCAATTACCGCATTTGCCGCGCGCGCGTGGAGCCTATGCAACACTAGGAACGCGTGCACTGCGCGCCACGGCGACGGGCAGGCCCTGATCCATTTTGCTGGCGAAGGGGCGTGATGATACCTGACGCGGCGCGTCAGGCCGGATTACGAGGGGAGCGGAAAGGAAGGAAGCGCGGCCAGAGCGGCCCTGCGCAATGTCACGATGGCAACCGCACGCGACATCGCGTTGAGCGTCTCAAACGGGGGGCAATGGAATGCGGGACGCGCGTCGAATGAGCGCGTCCCGCAACCATCGATGTTACTGTTGCGTGCCCTGCGCCTGCGCGCGGCGTTGCGCGACGACGCGGCCTGCGGCGATCGCATTGGCCGGGTAGTTGATCCAGTCGAGCGGATCGTAGCCCGCCTTGCGCCATTCGACGAGATCCGCTTTCACTTCGGCGCGGGTCTTGGGTGTGTTCTGATCATAGACGCGCGACGTCTGCGCAAATGCCGACGACACGGCTGCGACGCCGATGAGCGCGCCCAGAACCATACGAGGAATCAGCTTCATGGCAAGGGCCTGAAAAAGTTAGGATGACCCTTTTATTCTAGGTTCTGTATTCGCGATGAGTAAGGTTCGTAACTGAAATGAACCGTTGCTCAGTTTGCATCTAGTCTGCACCTGTCGCCTCGCACAAGGCGTGGTTCATGCATGCGCGAGGCGTTTCTCATTCGAATGCCTGAGCGGAATTCGCGCGCCCAGGCATCGACTAGCCCATATGCTGAGAAGGCTTGCTCATCCGGTCTATCACAGCCGTCAACAGATCGACGGGTAACGGAAACACGATGGTCGAATTCTTGTCGGCGGCAATGGTTGTCAGTGTCTGCAAATACCGCAATGTCATCGCCTGCGGTTGTTGCGCGAGCATCTGTGCCGCCTGCAGCAATTTCTCCGACGCCTGCAACTCGCCTTCGGCGTGAATCACCTTGGCGCGGCGTTCCCGCTCCGCTTCCGCCTGGCGCGCAATCGCGCGGATCATCGTCTCGTTGATATCGACATGCTTGATCTCGACATTCGATACCTTGATACCCCATGCATCCGTTTGCGCATCGAGCACGCGCTGGATGTCGGTGTTGAGCTGCTCGCGCTCGGACAGCAGTTCGTCGAGTTCATGCTTGCCGAGCACCGCGCGCAAGGTGGTTTGCGACAGCTGGCTGGTCGCTTCGAAGTAGCGCGCAACCTGAATCACCGCGCGCTCCGGATCGACGACGCGAAAGTACACGACGGCATTGACCTTGACCGATACGTTGTCGCGCGTGATCACGTCCTGCGGCGGCACGTCGAACACGACGGTGCGCAGATCCATCCGCACCACCTGCTGCACGACGGGAATGATCAGCACGAGACCCGGTCCCTTGACCTTCCAGAAGCGGCCGAGCATGAACACCACGCCACGCTCGTACTCGCGAAACACGCGCACCGCCGAAGCGATCAGCACGATCGCGAGAAGAATCAGGATGCTGCCGAAGCCGAAAGTGAAACCGATCATGTGTGCTCTCCCTCTTGTGATGGATTGCCTGCGGGAACCACGGTAAGCATCAGGCCGCGCCGGCCCGTCACTCGCACGGCGTGGCCCGCCGCGAGCGGCGAGGTGCTGCGCACGCGCCAGCGTTCGCCATGCACGCGCGCCCAGCCGACGCGGTCCGGTTCGCCATGCAGCAGGCTGTCTGGCGGGCCGTCCCGCGAGCCATCGGCGCGGCCTGGCGCCGTATCGGCGACGAGGCCGTCGTCCAGCACCACGCCGACGCTGCCGATCATCGCTTCCGCGCCCGTCACCACGGGCCGCCGCCGCGAGCGCAGCACCATTCCCGACACGCCGAAGATAAACAGCACGCTGAACACGATGACGGCCGCGATCATCGGCAGCGGCACGCCGTAGCCGGGCACGTCGGTGTCGATCAGCATCAGCGCGCCGATCGCGAACGCGACGATGCCGCCGAAGCCAAGCGTGCCGAAGGTCGGCAGGAAGGCTTCGGCAATCAGAAACGCCAGACCGAGGAAGATCAGGCCGAGACCCACGTAATTGACGGGGAGCAATTGCAGCGCGAACAGACCCAGCAGCAGGCTGATTGCGCCCGCGACACCGGGCAGCACGAAGCCGGGATTCGCGAACTCGAAGAACAGGCCATACATGCCGATCATCAGCAAGATCAAGGCCACGTTCGGGTCGGTGATGACGGCGAGGAAGTGACTGCGCCAGTCCGCCTCGAGCGTGACGACGGGCGCGTGCGCCGTCGTCAGATGCTTCGCGCCGGCGGCCGTGTCGTAGGTGCGGCCGTCCAGTTGCGTGAGCAGGTCGGGAATATCGCGGGCAATCAGGTCGACGACCTTCTGTTCGAGCGCGTCGCGTGCCGACAGGCTCACCGCTTCACGCACCGCGCGCTCGGCCCAGTCGACGTTGCGCCCGCGCAGTTGCGCGAGGCCGCGTATGTAGGCTTGCGCGTCCTGAAGCTGCTTGCGCAGTTCCGTCGACTGGCTGTCGAGCGGCAGCGCGCCGGATGCGGCATTGTCCTTCTGGGCCGGGCCGGACGCAGGCGTCGCGCCCGGCAACCCGGGCGGCTGGCCGGGTTTCGGCGCATCCTGGCCGCCGATGCCCAGCTGCACGGGCGACGCGGCACCGAGATTGGTGCCGGGCGCCATCGCCGCGATGTGGCTTGCATAGGTGATATAGGTGCCCGCGCTCGCGGCGCGCGCGCCGCCTGGCGCGATATACGTCGCGACGGGCACGGGCGACGCGAGAATCGCCTTGATGATCTGCCGCATCGACGTGTCGAGCCCGCCCGGCGTGTCGAGCTGCAGGACGGCGAGCTGGGCGCGATCGTCGGCGGCGCGGGCGAGGCCGCGCACGATGAAATCGGCGGTGGCGGGGCTGATTGCGCCCGCGACGGGAATCACCACCACGCTGCCCGGCGTAACAGGCGGTTGCGCGGCGCGGGCGGAAGGCGCGAACGCCGCCGCAGCGCAGAACGCCAGCACCAGCAACCAAGCGCGCTGCAACAGCCTGGCCGCCGCGCCGGGGATGACGCGCGGAGTGCGAGCCCATGCGGCACGGGGCGCGGCAGCCATGAAAGCGCCGCGCGCGCGGCGCGGCGTGCGTCGCGAACCCGCTTGCCGGATCGGGAGAAGCCGGTAGGTTCCCATCGTCGACGGCCGGTGCGCCGTGCTGCGACGGATCACGTTCGCATCGCGGCGCGCCAGGCCTGAAAAGAGCTGGCCTGTCTTAAGCTTAGTCGGATTCCGCGCGTTCCGCCCGGCGGGAGATACCCGCGCCTGCCGCGTGCGCATTCACCGCCCGGTAATCCGCCGGCCGCATGCCCGTCCACTTGCGAAACGCCCGGTGAAACGCGCTCGGCTCCGCAAACCCGAGCGTCGCCGCGATATCGGCAACCGACTGGCCGCCGCGCTGCAACTGCGAAATCGCGATGTCGCGCCGCAAGTCGTCCTTGATCGACTGGTACGTATAGCCTTCCTGCTTCAGATGACGCCGCATGGTCGCCTCGGCGACGTGCAGCCGCTGCGCCATCTCGTCGGAGCCGGGCCACGCGGGCATCGGCAGCGCGCGCAGCGTCTTGCGCACCCGCGCCGCAAGCGAGCCGGGATTGCGGTACTTGATGATGAAGCTCGCGGGCGCGTCGCGCAGGAAGGGCTTGATGGACTTCGTGGTCTGCACGACGGGCAGTTCCAGAAAGTCCGGCGCGAGATCGACATACGACTCGCTCTGCCCGAACGACAGATCGTCGCAGAACATCAGCCGGTACTCGTGCGCGGCAGGCGGCTCGGCGCAGCGAAAGCGCGCCTCGATCAGCGGGATGCGCCGCCCGACCAGCCAGCATACGAGTCCGTAGACCAGGATGAAGTACGTTGCGTAAGCAAACATGGCCGGCTGCGGCGCGCCCTCGCGATGCGCGAACTGGAGGCGCACGCGGTCGTCGCGCGTGACGATCTGCGCGCACATGTCGTCGAGCACGAGGTGCATGAAGTTGACGGCGCGCGTGAGCGCCTGGCCGCCGTTGCGCGCCGTCAGCGCCATCTGCGTCATCGCGATGAAGCTGCCGCTTTTCATCGCGTGGGCATCCTGGCCGAAGAATTCGTCGTCGAGCGTTCTTGCGATGTTGGCCCACAGCGCGCCGTATTGCGCCGGCGTCACGCGGCTTTTCGCGCTCGCGAGCACTTGCGGCGCGATGCCCGCCGCTTCGACGATCGGCTGCACGTCGACGCCGCGCGCACGGGCGAGCGCCAGCGTCTCTTCGACGAGACTCACGGAGATCGTGCCTCTTTCGGTTTTCATGCGGTCCAGGTTCCTCGCGCAGCCCGGAAGTGGGCGTTTCATGAATTCTGGCAAATGCGCTCATGTGAATTGCCGCGAGCGCCCGCCGGAACCGCCATTCTGCAGCATCGGGTCCACGCGCGGAATCCACTTATGGCAAATGCGCTCACGAAAATTGAGCGGACGCGGCATCGAATCCCGCTTTCGCGCCGCCTACACTGGTTTTCAGCAGACGCGCCGGGTGTGCAGTGCAGCAGGCGCGCAGAAGACAATCGGAGCGAGACACATGGACGAGTTCTATACCGACGAGCAGCGGATGATCCGCGACGCGGCGCGCGACTTCGCGGTCGAACGCCTCGCGCCGAACGCGGGGCAGTGGGACCGCGAAGGCCAGTTGCCGGCGGATGTCGTCGGGCAGATGGGCGAGCTGGGTTTTCTCGGCATGATCGTGCCGCCCGAATGGGGCGGCTCGTACACCGACTACATTGCGTATGCGCTCGCACTCGAAGAAATCGCGGCCGGCTGCGCCGCCTGCGCGACGATGATGAGCGTGCACAACTCGGTCGGCTGCGGGCCGATCCTCAACTTTGGCAGCGACGCTCAAAAGGACCGCTATCTCGCCGATCTCGCAACGGGCAAGCGCATCGGCGCGTTCTGCCTGACCGAGCCGCACGCGGGCAGCGAAGCGAACAACATCCGCACGCGCGCCGTGCTGCGCGACGGCCAGTGGGTCATCAACGGCAGCAAGCAGTTCGTGACGAACGGCGCGCGCGCCAGCATTGCGATCGTGTTCGCCGTCACCGATCCCGATGCGGGCAAGCGCGGCATCTCGGCCTTCATCGTGCCGACGGATACGCCGGGCTTCAACGTCGGGCGCCCGGAAAGCAAGCTCGGCATTCGCGCGTCGGATACCTGCCCGATTGCGCTCGACGATTGCGCCGTGCCCGAAGCCAATCTGCTCGGCGCGCCGGGCGAGGGCTTGCGCATCGCGCTGTCCAACCTGGAGGGCGGGCGCATCGGCATTGCGGCGCAGGCGATCGGCATTGCGCGCGCGGCCTTCGATGCGGCCCGCGCCTATGCGAACGAGCGCGTCCAGTTCGGCAAGGCGTTGAAGGAACATCAGACCATCGCCAACATGCTCGCCGACATGGCGACGCGCCTGAACGCCGCGCGGCTGCTGGTTCATCACGCGGCGCGCTTGCGCAGCGCGGGGCGGCCGTGTCTGTCGGAGGCATCGCAGGCGAAGCTGTATGCATCGGAGATGGCTGAAGAGATCTGCTCGAAGGCGATCCAGATTCACGGCGGCTATGGGTATCTGGAGGATTACGCTGTCGAGCGGCATTATCGCGATGCGCGCATTACGCAAATCTACGAAGGCACGAGCGAAGTACAAAGAATGGTTATCGCGCGGCACGTTTGAGCGCAGAATAATCCGCCAATAGAGCGCGACCGCGCCGGGCGCAACCGCGCGAACAATGGAGACGACGATGACGGCAGCCCAAAGCTTTTTCGACGCGCGCGACCTGTTGTTGCGCCACCGCACCGACTATGAGCGCGCGTACAGCGAGTTCAGATGGCCGGAACTCGGCGAGTTCAACTGGGCGCTCGATTATTTCGACGTCGTCGCGAAAGGCAACGACAACCCGGCGCTGTGGATCGTCGATGATCCGGCGCAAGAAGGGCTGAAGCTCTCATATGCGCAGATGTCGGAGCGCTCGTCGCGGATGGCGAACTTTCTGCGCGGGCTGGGCGTGGGGCGCGGCGACCGGCTGCTGTTGATGCTGCCGAACCGGGTCGAACTGTGGGACGTGATGCTCGCGGCGATGAAGCTCGGCGCGATCGTGCTGCCCGCCACCACGCAACTGTCGCCCGACGACGTGCGCGACCGCGTGCAGATCGGCGGGGCGAATTTCGTCGTGGTCGATAGCGCGGAAACGGGCAAGTTCGATGCGCTCGATACGCCGTTGCAGCGCATCTCGGTTGGCGCGCCGCGCGAAGGCTGGACGGATATCGCCGCCGCGTATGCAGCGTCCCCCGTCTTCACGCCGGACGGCGCCACGCGCGCCGCCGATGCGATGC
The DNA here is from genome assembly GCF_020177535.1 of Paraburkholderia sp. XV. Taxonomy (NCBI): domain Bacteria; kingdom Pseudomonadati; phylum Pseudomonadota; class Betaproteobacteria; order Burkholderiales; family Burkholderiaceae; genus Paraburkholderia; species Paraburkholderia sp. XV. The sequence goes on from NZ_JAGUUD010000182.1 coordinate 8,051, forward strand.
TGCTGTACTTCACGTCGGGCACGACGTCGAAGCCGAAACTGGTCGAGCATACGCACGAAAGCTATCCCGTCGGCCATCTGTCGACGATGTACTGGATCGGCCTGCAACCGGGCGACATCCATTGGAACATCAGCTCGCCTGGCTGGGCGAAGCACGCGTGGAGCTGCTTCTTCGCGCCGTGGAATGCGCAGGCGTGCGTGTTCGTCTACAACTTCGCGCGCTTCGCGCCGAAAGACACGCTCGACGTGCTGGTGCGTTACCAGGTCACGACGCTGTGCGCGCCGCCCACCGTGTGGCGCATGCTCGTGCAGGAGCCGCTCGCGTCGTATCCCGTGAAGCTGCGCGAGATCGTCGGCGCGGGCGAGCCGCTGAACCCGGAGATCATCGAACGCGTGCGGCATGCATGGAACATCGTGATTCGCGACGGCTATGGGCAGACGGAAACCACCTGCCAGATCGGCAACCCGCCGGGGCAGCCTGTCGTGCCCGGTTCGATGGGGCGCCCGTTGCCGGGCTACCGAGTCGAACTCGTCGATGCCGACGATCATCCCGTGACGGAAGGCGAAATCGCGCTGCCGCTTGGCTCACGTCCGCTGGGCCTGATGACGGGCTATGCGAACAACGCGAAGGCCACCGAACACGCGATGCGCAACGGTTACTACCACACGTCCGATGTCGCGATGCGGCGCGACGATGGTTATCTCGTGTATGTCGGCCGCTCGGATGACGTGTTCAAGTCGTCCGATTACCGGCTCAGTCCGTTCGAGCTCGAAAGCGTGCTGATCGAGCACAAGGCGATTGCCGAAGCGGCCGTGGTGCCGAGCAACGATCCGCTGCGGCTGTCGGTGCCGAAGGCATTCGTGACGGTGCGGCATGGATTCGAGGCGGGCCCCGAACTCGCGCGCGACGTGTTCCGTTTTTCGCGTGAAAAGCTTGCGCCGTACAAGCGTATTCGCCGCCTGCAATTCAGCGATCTGCCGAAGACGATCTCCGGCAAGATTCGCCGCGTCGAACTCAGGCGGCGCGAACTGGAGCGCACGGCGGAGCCGGCGCGTTTGCAGGATGAATACTGGGAAGAGGATTTCCCCGAGCTTCGCAATGGGAACGGAAACTGAGCGGCAACTGAGCGGCACTGACCGACCAACGGGCGACCGATATCTACTTCAGGAGACATGCAGAATGAGCGCAATTCCTTCGACTCTGGCTGACCGCAAGGTCGACACGGTCAAGCTGTTGATCAACGGCGAATTTGTCGAGTCGAGCGCGACCGAATGGCGCGACATTGTGAATCCGGCGACGCAGGAAGTGCTTGCGCGCGTACCGTTCGCGACGAAAGCCGAGGTGGACGCGGCGATCCGTTCCGCGCATGCCGCGTTCTCGACCTGGAAGAACACGCCGATTGGCGCGCGCATGCGGATCATGCTGAAGTACCAGGCGCTGATTCGCGAGCACATGCCGCGCATTGCGAAGACCTTGACGGCGGAGCAGGGCAAGACTTTGCCCGATGCCGAAGGCGACATTTTCCGCGGGCTGGAGGTGGTCGAGCATGCGTGTTCGATCGGCACGTTGCAGCAGGGCGAGTTTGCGGAGAATGTGGCGGGGAGTGTTGACACGTACACGCTGCGCCAGCCGATCGGCGTATGCGCGGGCATTACGCCGTTCAACTTCCCGGCGATGATTCCGCTGTGGATGTTCCCGATGGCGATCGTTTGCGGCAACACGTTCGTGCTGAAGCCGTCGGAGCAGGACCCGCTATCGACGATGCAACTGGTCGAGCTGGCCATTGAAGCGGGCGTGCCGAAGGGTGTGTTGAACGTGGTGCATGGCGGGAAGGAAGTCGTTGATGGGTTGTGTACGCATGATCTGGTGAAGGCGATTTCGTTTGTCGGATCGACGGCGGTGGGCACGCACGTGTACAACCTGGGCAGCCAGCACGGCAAGCGCGTGCAATCGATGATGGGCGCGAAGAATCACGCTGTGGTGCTGCCCGATGCGAATCGCGAGCAGACGCTGAATGCGCTGGTGGGTGCCGGGTTTGGCGCGGCTGGTCAGCGGTGTATGGCGACATCCGTCGTGGTGCTGGTGGGGGCGTCGAAGGAGTGGTTGCCTGAGCTTGTGGCGAAAGCGAGGACCTTGAAGGTGAATGCCGGTCATGAGGCCGGCACGGATATCGGGCCTGTTGTTTCGCGTTCCGCGAAGGAGCGGATTTTCGGCCTCATCGAGGCGGGTGTTAAGGAGGGGGCGACGCTGGCACTCGATGGGCGTGGTGTTGATGTGCCTGGCTACGAGGCCGGTAATTTTATCGGGCCGACGGTTTTTAGTGATGTTTCCGTTGAGATGGATGTCTATAAGACCGAGATTTTTGGGCCTGTGTTGTGTGTGATGAGCGTGCCGACGCTGGACGATGCGATTGCGTTGGTGAATAGCAATCCGATGGGCAATGGTGTGGGACTCTTTACGCAGAGCGGCGCGGCGGCGCGCAAGTTCCAGAGCGAGATCGATGTTGGGCAGGTTGGGATCAATATTCCTATTCCCGTGCCGGTGCCGTTTTTTAGTTTTACCGGTTCTCGCGGGTCGAAGCTTGGGGATCTTGGGCCTTATGGTAAGCAAGTTGTGCAGTTTTATACGCAGACTAAGACGGTCACCGCGCGGTGGTTTGATGATGTCACTGTTAGTGATGGTGTGAATACAACCATTAGCCTTCGATAGGGGGTTTTTGTTTGTCTGCGACGCTGGGTGGTCTGTTGGTGTTTGCGCTGGCATCCGCCTTTTGCTTTTGCTTTTGCTTTCGCTGGCATCCGCGTGACGTTAGCTTGCTTCAGGCGTCGCCCCTGTGCGGGGCGG
>NZ_JAGUUD010000183.1:0-10742 GCF_020177535.1 Paraburkholderia sp. XV
GGTGCCGCCCCGCACAGGGGCGACGCCTGAAGCACGCTAACAATTCGCGGATGCCCGCGCAAAGCGAAAGCAAAAGCAATTCGCGGATGCCAGCGCAAAGGCCAAAACCCCAAAACCCTAAAACCCCAAAACCCTAAAACCCAGATTAAACAAAGGAACCACATCATGAACTTCGGCTACAGCCAAAAAGTAGAAACCCTCCGCCACCACATAAGCACCTTCATGAAAGAGCACATCGTGCCCCGCCACGCCCAGTGGCTCGCCGAAACGCATGCGGGCTGCTTCCCCGCCACCTTCATGGAAGAGCTAAAAGCAAAAGCCAGATCAGAAGGCCTGTGGAACCTGTTCCTGCCACACCTGAAGCACGACGAACCCGGCACAGCCCTGACGAACCTCGAATACGCGCCGCTCGCCGAGATCATGGGCCGCATCTCCTGGGCCCCGGAAGTCTTCAACTGCAACGCCCCCGACACCGGCAACATGGAACTGCTCCACATGTTCGCGACACCCGCGCAACGCGAGCAATGGCTCAAGCCACTACTGGAAGGCACGATCCGCTCAGCCTTCGCGATGACAGAACCCGACGTCCCGTCATCAGATGCCACCAACATCACGACATCGATCCGCCGCGACGGCGACGACTACGTGATCAACGGCCGCAAGTGGTTCATCACAAACGCCGCGCATCCGAACTGCAAGATCTTCATCGTGATGGGAAAAACAAACCCGGACGCGGAAACACACCAGCAACAAAGCATGATTCTCGTGCCGGCCGAAACGCCCGGCGTCAAAGTGATCCGCAACATTCCCGTGATGAATCACATCTCACCGGAAGGGCATTGCGAAATGACGTTCACGAACGTCCGCGTCCCCGCAACGAACCTGCTAGGCGAAGAAGGCAGCGGTTTCTCGCTCGCCCAGGCGCGGCTCGGGCCAGGGCGCATCCATCACTGCATGCGCTCGATCGGCGCGGCGGAACTCGCGCTCGAACTGATGATCGAGCGCTCGCAGGAACGCAAGACGTTCGGCAAGTATCTGCATCAGCACGGCACGATCGGCGAATGGATCGCGAAGTCGCGCATCGAAATCGATCAGGCAAGGCTGCTCGTGCTGAAAACCGCGTGGCTCATCGACGAAGTCGGCGCCAAAGCGGCACGCAAGGAAATCTCGATGATCAAGGCGCTCGTTCCGCAACTGCACACCACCGTCTGCGATCGCGCAATGCAGGTGTTCGGCGCGATGGGCCTCAGCCCCGACACGCCGCTCGCCGATCATTGGACCTGGGGCCGCGCGCTGCGTTACGCCGACGGTCCCGATGAAGTCCACCTGCAGGCCATCGCGCGCATGGAACTCGCACAAAGCAAAGCGACGCCGGGAGCCGCCGCCGCGTACCTGACCGTGCCGCCGCGCGACTGAACGCAGATACGGACGCAACGCCTCAGTGCCCTCGCTTATCATGTCTCGCGATAGGAGACCCCGCGATGCGTCCACCCAAACTCGACCTCAACCTCTTCGTCGTATTCGAAGCGATCTACGACAAACGCAACCTGACGCGCGCCGCCGACATGCTGTTCATCACCCAGCCCGCCGTCAGCAATGCGCTCGCGCGCATGCGCAAGGCGTTCAACGATCCCCTCTTCGTCAGCACGCCGTCGGGCATGGTGCCCACTCCCCTGTCCGAGAACATCATCGGCCGCGTACGCGAAGCGCTGCAACTGCTGGAAACGAGCGCAACGGAAGGCGACGTGTTCGTGCCCGCCGCATCGGAGCGCACCTTCCGTCTCAGCATGCCCGACCTGACGGAAGCGATTCTCCTGCCCGCGCTCGGCGAAGTGCTGCAGCAGCAGGCACCCGGCATGCGCATCGAAAGCTATTTCACGCCGCGCAGCGAAGTGGCCGCCGCGCTCGCGACAGGCAAGATCGACTTCGCAATCGACGTGCCTCTCATCGACGATCCGCAACTGCATCAGATGCCGCTTGGCAGCGACCGCTACGCGTGCATGCTGCGCCACGATCATCCGTTCGCGGGCGACACGCTGACCATGGACGACTATCTCGCGCTCGGCCACATTCAGGTATCGAGCCGCCGCCAGGGCAGCGGCCTCGTCGATGCCGAACTGCACAAGCTCGGCAAGCGCCGCCAGTTGCAGATGCGCGTGCAGCACTACATGGTCGCGCCGCTCATCGCGCTGCGCACCGATCTCGCGCTCACTGCGCCCGTGCAACTACTGCAACGCTACGACGCGCGCATTCTGCCGCTGCCGTTCCCGCTCGCGAAACTCGAATGGCATCTGTACTGGCATCGCAGCGGCGAGCAGGACCAGGCGAACCGCTGGGTGCGCGGCGAAGTGATCCGGCTGATGATGGAAATGGCCGAGGCGGGCAGCGTGTAGAGCATTGCCGCACATCAGCGACGGCGGCGGCAACATCTGGTAAGGAAAGGCCTCTTTTCACGGCTGTTCCGCGTTTTGGAAACAGCCTCTTGCGGCGATCATCGCTTGAATCCGCAGGCGCGCGTGCGCCTTGCGGCGCGACCTGAGCGAATCATCGACGTAGAGAAAGACGTGAATACCTTGTTCGCACGAACGGTGCTGTTATCGGTGGCGATGTTGCTTACCGTGCATGTCGGTTATCGGCTGATCGAGTCGATTTCTTTAGCCGCCGACGGCTTTCCTTCCAGCACGCCGCAAGCGGGCGCGTCCTACGCCGCGCGCGAAGACACCTTCCTCGATACAGCCGACGCAGCAGGCATCGGCCCCGCGCTGTCGATCCGTCCGCACATCGTCGATCTCGGCGCGCCCGTCACGCCCAGCCTGCGCGCCGCCGTGTGGAACGCCGCGCCGATGTCCGCCTCATTGACCACCTCATTGTCCAAATCAATGAGCGCGCTCGCACTGGCCGACACCGAATCTCCCGATAGCTGGGACGACGCGCCCCTCTCCTACGCGTACGACCCGCGTTTCGCGCCGCTGATCCTGTCACTACCTGCCGCGTTGATCGCGCTGTGCGCCTACTGGTTCAGCCAGATGCGCCGCAACCTGCGCGAGCTCGCGCAGCTGGCGCGCCACGCGGACGCAGGCGGCACCGCGCTGCGCGTGCCCGATCGCGGCGTGTGCGACGTGCGCGTGCTCGCGCGCGCGTTGAACGACCTGATGGGCCGCCACAGCCGGGCACTGGATGAACAGTCGACGGCGCTCGCCGCCTTCTCCCGGCAGATCGACGCGCGCGTCGCCCGCTTGCGTACGCGTGCGCTGAACGTCGCGCAATGGCACAGGCGCGTGGGGTTCATCGAAGATATCGAACTGTTCTCGAACGTCGCGCGTCAGTTCGTCGACGTCGTGGGGAGCAGCGAAACGCAGGCGGCGCAGGTGTGCGTCGATGCATGGCTGCACGACCGCTTCGTGCACGGCGCCACGCTCGACAATGCGCAGATCGTGCTGCGCCTGAATGCGGGCGCGGACTTCAAGCTGCCGCGCGACGCGCTGGAGCGGCTCGTCGGCAATCTGGTCGGCAATGCGCTCGCGCACGGCGCGCCGCCCGTCGAAATCTGCACGGCGCGCGGCGTGCGCACGTGGATGCTGAGCGTGCGCGATCACGGCAAGGGCATCAGCGCGAGCGACCTGGCCGCGGCGACGCAGCCCTTCGTGCGTCTCGCGTCGAACGAAACGGGCGGCGAAAGCGGCGAGCCGCACATGACGCACGGCGAGCATTGGGGACTCGGGCTTGCGATCGTCGGCCGGCTCGCGCAGCATTGCGGCGCGAAACTCAAGCTCGGCAATCATCCCGAAGGCGGACTGTGGGCGCGCGTTTTCGTGTCCAGGCCCAAGGCCCGCCTGAATTGACGCTCGCGGTTTTCATGGCGGATGCCGCGCGGTCGAAAGCTGAAGAAATAAGGCTCTCTTAAGCAGACGCCCCCTAATCTGTGGCCTTTGTGCCGCGTTGCAGCAACGAAACACGACGCTCGACGCGGCGCGCCCTTCACCCGCTTTCACGCCCGACGCCATGGAAAAACCGAACAACGCCGTCGTCAAAGTCCCCGAGGTCACGCTCGCGTTCTGGATCATCAAGATTGCCGCCACCACGCTCGGCGAAACGGGCGGCGATGCCGCCTCGATGTCGATGAGCCTCGGCTATCTCGTCAGCACGCTGATCTTCGGCGTCATATTTCTGGTCGCCGTGACCGCGCAGATCAAGGCGGACCGCTTCAATCCCGTGTTGTACTGGATCACGATCATCGCGACGACCACAGTCGGCACGACCCTCGCCGATTTTGCCGATCGCTCGCTGGGCATCGGCTACGCGGGCGGCAGCGCGTTGCTGCTGGGCCTGCTGCTCGCTTCGCTGCTGGTCTGGTATCGAACCATGGGGTCGGTCTCCGTGACGACCGTCTCGTCCTCGAAGGCCGAAATGTTCTACTGGCTGACGATCATGTTTTCGCAGACGCTCGGCACCGCGCTCGGCGACTGGACAGCCGACACCGAAGGTCTCGGCTATGCCGGCGCGGCGCTGATCTACGGCGGCCTGCTGCTGGCGCTCGTCATCGCGTACTACGCGACACGGATACCGCGCACCTTGCTGTTCTGGGCCGCGTTCATCCTGACGCGTCCGCTCGGCGCCGTGGTCGGCGATTTCCTCGACAAGCCCATCGCGAACGGCGGTCTCGCGATGAGCCGCTATGGCGCATCAATCGCACTCGTCCTGTTCATTCTGGTTTGCGGAACACTCTTTCGGCAGCGGCCAGCGAAGGTGTCGCACTAGCTTCATGAAACCAAAGCCCACGCAGCCGCGCTAGTTTGCAGCGCTGCGCCCGTGCAGGCAGTCGTCCGGGCGCAGCTTGCTGCCACGCTCCGCGACGGGCACCTTGCAGTTGTCGACGCGCTGGTCGTCGCTTGCCTTGTCGCCCAGACGCTCCTTGAGCGTTTTGGGTTCGCTTGCCGCGGTGTCGACGGGAGCGGCGGCGTCGGCCGCTTGCGCTGTCGCGGCGCCAGCCGCCGTGACCAGCACAACCAGCACAACCAGCACATACGCGATAGCGGGCGTTGACGGCATTGCATGGCCTCCCGTGACTGTTGCCCACCCAATATTAGGTCAACCCGCCGCCGGCAAATTGCTCACTCATTCGAAGCCGGCGCGCGCTGGACCGCGCCGCGTGCCCGGCGGTCCACATACCGCAAACGGCGCCCAAAGCGCCGGAACTGCTTTGATTCTGACCATTGATTGGTTCGCTCGCGCGCTCCGCTTCGCTAGATTGAAGGCTTCGATCACAGCCGGGCGAGAGGGCGATCTATGGCACGGATTCGACGCTTCACCTCCTTCACGCGGTCGCGCGTTCTGCGCGACTTCCTGACGACGACAGCGGCCGCGCTCGCCCTCTGCTACTTCGGAACCCCGCCTTGAAACCCTTGCGCTCATACGCGATAACGATAGCGCTCGATATTATTTGCGCGGCCCCGAGCGGCTCTCTACGATCTCGGCATCTTCAACCGATGACTTCTGAATCATGAAAACAACCAGGACGCTCAAGGCCGCACTTTTCTCCATTCTGCTGACATGCGGGATCGTGAGCGCACAAGCGGCGCTCGCCGCGGACCAGACGGTGCGCGTCGGCATCATGTCCGGCGAAGACGAGGACGTGTGGCGCGCCGTCGCGGCCAACGCGGCGAAGCACGGCATCAAGGTCAAGATCACGACCTTCTCCGACTACACGCAACCCAACGAGGCGCTCGCGCAACACGACCTCGACGCCAACTCGTTCCAGCACAAGCCGTATCTCGATGCGCAGATCGCCGCGCGCCACTATGACATCGTGCCTGTCGGCTTCACCTATGTGCAGCCGATCGGTCTCTATTCGCGCAAGGTGAAGTCGGTCGCGGCGCTGCCGCAAAACGCGACCATCGGCGTGCCGAACGACCCGAGCAACGAAGGCCGCGCGCTGCTGCTGTTGCAGGCCAACGGGCTCATCAAGCTGCGCCCCGACGTCGGCCTGCTGCCCACCGCCCGCGACATCGCGGAGAATCCGAAGCACATCCAGATCAAGGAACTCGACGCGGGCATCGTCGGCCGCGCGATCAGCGACGTGGACGCTGCCGTCGTCAACACCGACTGGGCGATCAAGGCGGGCATCCAGATTCCGCAGGAACGCATTGCGCAGGAGAAGGTGCCGGGCAACCCGTATCGCAACTTCATCGCGGTCAACGCCAAGGATGCGAAGGCGGCCTGGGTGAAGACGCTGGTCGACAGCTACCAGCAGGCCAATGTCGCTTCGTCGATCCTGACCGTCTATCACGGCGCCACGCTGCCCGCATGGGACGGCGCACCGCAGCACTAAGCGGGCGCACGCCATGTCCATGACCAACCGACGTTCGTTCCTGAAACAGTCGCTCGCCGCTGCCGCGGCGGCGGCCGTGCCCGCCGCCTTCGCGCAGGGTTCGCCGCGCACGCTGCGCATCGGCAATCAGAAGGGTTATCTGAATCTGCTGAAGGGACGCGGCACGCTCGAAAAGCGGCTCGCGCCCCTCAACGTATCCGTGAGCTGGACGGAGTTCTCCGCAGGCCCCGTGCAACTGGAAGCACTGAACGTCGGTTCGATCGACTTCGGCGACGTCGGCGAAGCGCCGCCCATTTTCGCCCAGGCGGCGGGTGCGCCGCTCGCGTATGTGGCCGCGACGGTGACGCGGCCACAATCCGAAGCCGTGCTCGTGCCGCCGAATTCGCCCATCCGCACGGTCGCGGACCTGAAGGGAAAGCGGATCGCGCTCAACAAAGGCAGCAACGTCCACTACTTTCTGGTGAAGCTGCTGCGTCAGCACGGCTTGCAGTACGGCGACGTGAACCTCGTGTTCCTCGCCCCCACCGACGCGCGCGCCGCGTTCGAGCGTGCCTCCATCGACGCATGGGTCATCTGGGACCCGTTCTTCGCCGCAGCGGAGAAAACGCTCGGCGCTCGCGTGATTGCCGATGCGAGCGGCGTGGTCGGCAATCGCGCGTACTACTTTTCGTCGCAGACGTATGCCGCGAAAAATGCCGACGTGATCCGCATCGTGATCGAGGAACTCGGCAAGGTCGATGAGTGGGGCGCGCACAACAAGGATCAACTGGCGAGCGAGCTCGCGCAGTTGTGGGGTTTGCCCAAGACCGTCGTTGATGTAGCCGTGGCGCGCCAGCAGTTCGGCACGCAGCCCATCACGCGCGCGATCCTCGCCGAACAGCAGCAGATTGCGGATACGTTCCTCGACCTTGGGCTGATTCCAAAGCATGTGGACGTGCTGAAGGCCGCACCGCCTAACCTCGCGTAGCAAGACCCGTTTCGCGCGTTGCCGTTACAATCCAGCACTTCGATCGTAACAGGCACACTGCGAGGCACACTGCGCGATGAAATTCCTTCCTGCATCGACACTCGCGGCGGCAATCGCCGTCGCGAGCACGGCTGCGATTGCCGCGGACTCCGGCGCGAACGATAACCTCAGTTGCGCGATTGGCTATGTGACGGGCGTCGGCGGCGCGGCTGACAGCATGCGTGAATATCTCGCGACACCTGACCGCGACCGCTATCGCTACATTTCCGAGCACCCGATCCAATGCCAGGTGAACGACGAAGGGCGCGCAACCGGCTGCGTCGGCGTCGAGAATCTTCGCAAGGAAAAGGTGAGCGTGTACGACGATATCGACAGCGCGACGATGTCGGTGGTCGCGCGCATCGAACTCGAACATGGCCAGACGTATCCCGTGATTATCGTCGTGCAGAAGAAGGACGTGCGCTGCGACGATTGAGTTCGCCGCCCCTCCCCTTCGCGTCGAAAACTTTATTCGCGGGCGGCCTGGCTTTGGACCGCATTTTGGATCGTGTTTTCGTTCGCGTTTTCGTTCGAGTTTTCGTTGGTTAGCGCCGCCGTGATCTCCGCCACCATCTGGTCGAGCAACCCCAGCACGGGCATATAGCTCGTATGCACCAGATGCAGTTGCCCGTCGAACGTCGCCGCGCCGATCACCTGTTCGTCGACGACGCCCACCGAAACCGAAGGCCCCCAGACCGCGTCGAGCGTGAGCGGGCCGAAGCGCCTCGGCAGATTCACGACGCCGAGATTCGTGACCACTGCATCGTTCGCGAATGCCTGCGCGAAAACGGCTTTGGCGTCGGCCGTTCCATTCACCGTGTCGAGCAGCGCGTGTGCCGTCAGCACGCGCTCCGCCAGTACCTCCGTCGACTCGATATCGGCGAACGCCTGTGCGGCGTGGCGCGCGCGGCTCCACAGGCTCGCGTCGCGCGGACTGTCGTCGGCGTGAACGACACCGCTTGCGCACATCGCAAGATGATCGCTGCCGTCGAGCAGGCGACGCCTCAAATCGATGGGCGATAGCACGCGCGGTTCCTTCTGCGCGCCTGCCTTCAGAAAGCACATTGCCCGCGTGAACGCCGCGATCAGCGCCGACTGAACCGAGGTACGTTCCGCCCTCGCGCGCTCGCGCAGCGCGCGCGTCATCGTGGAGGTCAGACGCAGCGACTCGACATGCGGCGCCGAACCGTCCGGCCGCCGCATCTCCAGCGGCGCGCGCATGGGCTCATCCAACGGCACCGGCGCGCTCGAAGGGAGTTTCGGCGCGCCATGCTTCAGTTCGATCAAACGCTCGAGCGCCCTCGTCTCGCTGCTGCGCATCAGATTTTCGCCCGCTACCGCACGCAACAGATCGCCGAGCAACGACGTCAGCGACAGCCCGTCACCGACCGAATGATGCGCGACGAGCACGATGACCGAACGTGACTCGCCATGCAGCAGCGTCGCGCGCAGCAGCGGCGGATGCAGTTCATCAAAAGGTTGCGCGATTTGCGCGGCGACTTCGTCCGTCCAGTTTGTCGAACCCACCGCCGCCACTTTCATCGGGACCGAACCATGCGGCACGGGCACGAATGCGGGCGTGCCGTTGATGTCCCGCTCGACGCGCGACCACACGAGCGGCGAATGGTGCGCGACCAGATCGAGCGCATCCTGCCACTGATGAACGCGCGTGGGCCCCGACACCTCGCCGATCATGGCGAAATGATTTGGATGACTCTGATTCAACAGATAAAAGAACTTTTCCATTGCACCCAGCGAACGCGCGGCGCGGATCATGACGGGTTCGGCTAATGAATTCATAAGGTCCTTCCATGTTTCGTTGGCGGTAGTACTTCGAAGAACGCCTGACGAATTCCGCTTATTCCATCAACGCGTCCGAAATTCCGATGCTCTGATGAATAGCAGCTGGCGCTTCGCATTTCAGTGCGCGCTGCGAAGTCGCATCGTCAGATGCGAAGGCGTGACTGGATGCAATGCTCGAACGGTTCAAGCGCAAAAACCTTGGAATAGGCAGGCCGCGGCAGTTGTTATGTAGAGAGGTCCTGGCTCAATCGGGACCATTTTGATCGATCGAGAACATCCCAGTTCTTTTTATTAGCGATCCTATCTACATGCATCACAACGAATGAGGAAGTCGATGATGAAGACCTGTAGACCTTTATTCGCAATCGCACTCGCCAGCGCTCTGGCGGCCGGCCTCGCGGCATGCGGCGGCGGAAACGATTCGCCCGCGCCGTCCGCACCGCCCGCCAGCCCGTTTACGTCGACAGCACTGGTTTCCGACGGCAGCATCGCCGCCGCACATACCGATCCGAACCTGCAAAACGGCTGGGGCGTGGCGTTCAATCCGAAAGGCACCTTCTGGGTGTCGGACAACACGACTCACAAGTCGACGCTGTACGACGGCAATGGCGTCGTGCAATCGCTCGTCGTGACGATTCCCGATGGCAAGAACGGCCCTGCGGGACCGACGGGGATCATCTTCAATTCGACGACGGATTTCACCATTAGCGGCGGCGGCAACAGCAGCAGTGCCGTCTTCATCTGGGCCACCGACGCCGGCACGATCGCCGCCTGGTCGCCGAAAGTGCTGCCGACGCAGGCCGTGACCGCATTCGACGACGGCAGCGCAGGCGCCAATTACAAGGGATTGACGGCGGCCGCCGTGAACGGTCAGAACCTGCTGTACGCGGCGGACTTTCACAACGGCAAGATCGACGTGTTCAATACCGCGTTCACGAAGGTCCAGCTCGACGGACAGTTCAAGGACCCGACGCTGCCGGCAGGCTTTGCGCCGTTCGGCATTCAGGCGATCGGCAACAACATCTTTGTCAGCTACGCGAAGCAGAACGCGACGGCCAGCGCGCAGGTTGTGGGCGCAGGGCTGGGCGTGCTCGACGAGTTCGATCTCAGCGGCCACTTCGTCAGGCAGTTCGCTGGGATGGGCGGCGTGCTGAATGCGCCGTGGGGCCTTGCGCAGGCACCCGCGAACTTTGGTACGTTGAGCAACGATTTGCTGGTGGGGAATTTCGGCGACGGCACGATTGAGGCGTTCGATCCGAACAGTGCGAAGGATCTTGGAAAGCTTATGTTGCATGATGGACAGCCGTTTGCGCAGCAGGGGCTGTGGGGGATCAGCTTCGGGAATGATGTCGATAATCAGCCGAAGAATACGTTGTTCTATGCGGCGGGGCCGAGCAAGACGAGTGGGGTGTTCGGGCGCATTGATGCGGCGGGGAACTGAAGGTTTTTGATTGTGGTTCGCTTGCTTTGCTGTTCGCGTCCGCGAGTTGTTAGCGGGCTTCAGGCGTCCGCCTGTGTGCTGAGTGGCATCCGGTTTTGGTTTTGGTTTCGGTTTTGGTTGTCTGCGACGCTGGGTGGTTTGCCGGTGTTTGCGCTGGCATCCGC
>NZ_JAGUUD010000184.1:0-10579 GCF_020177535.1 Paraburkholderia sp. XV
CGGCGGCAAAGAAAAGTAGGTGCCGCCCCGCACAGGGGCAACGCGTGAAGCGCGCTAACGAATCGCGGATGCCAGCGAAAACTAACAATCCGCGGATGCCAGCGCCAAGACACAAAACCCCGGACGCCAGCGCAACGAAAAACGCAAACCCACAACGCCCCCCAAAATGCACACCCTGCCCCGGAGGGGCAAAAAAAAACTTACCGCGCCGAGACCACCACACCCGCATCACTGCGCGCTTGCTCAGCGCACTGCTGATGCGCCCGCGAAAGCCGCCCCATCAGCGGCAGCAACAAGATAGCAACAACCGCCCCACCCGCAGCCAGCCACCCGAGCTCAGCAAAAAGCTTCGTATACAGCGGCAAAGAGATCAAAGGATCAAGATCCCCACCCGGCATCTTCGCCAGATTGGCGACCACACTACCCAGATACTGCGACACGCCCGTCGCCACAAAATAAGCGCCCATCATAAAACCGCTCATCCGCGCCGGCACATACCGCGCGATCATCGCGAGCCCGAGCCCGCTCACCAGCAGTTCGCCGAGCGAGTACAGACCATAACCGCCGACCATCCACCACGACGACACCCGCCCGTTGACGGCAAAACTGCCGCTCCACGCATAAACGAAAAAACCCGCCGCCACTACCGCAAAACCAAACGCATACTTCGCGGCAACGGGCACGTCCTTCCCGCCCTTCGCGAGCTTCGTATACAACACGGCAAGAAGCGGACTGAGCAACATGATCCAGATCGGATTCAGCGCCTGAAACTGCGCAGCACTCCACGTAAACAGATGTGCGCCGAACAGCGAAAACGTCGGATCGACATTGCGCAGCGCGAACAACGTCAGCGACGTCGACATCTGCTGATAGAACACAAAGAACAGAATCACCTGCAACGTCAAAATCAGCGCCGCCAGCAAGCCCGAACGCTCCGACCGCTCGCAGTTGAGCAGCATGTACGCAAAGATCGCCAGAATCGCAACGCCCGCCGTGTACACGCAGGCCACGGCAATCGCCTTGTGCTGCAGCACGAACGTCGTCGCCGTGCCGAGCGCAATCCCGCCCACCACGACAGCCAGCACGCGCATCCAGCGGATCGGCTCGGCATCCGGCGCGGAGCCAACGTGCGTCAACGTGCGGAACATCAGGAAGTAGTTCACCACCGCGATCGACATGCCCCCGCAGCAGACGGCAAACGCCGTGTGCCAGCCCCAGTGATCCTTGATCCAGGGCGTCGCCAGCATCGACACGGTTGAGCCGATATTCACCGCCATGTAATAGATCGTGAACGCGCTGTCGATGCGCGCATCGTCGCCCTCGTAAATACGGCGCACCAGATTCGCCGCGTTCGACTTGAACAACCCATTGCCGACCACGATCACGCCCAGCGACGCATACATGAACTCGAGACTGTCGCTCGGCAACGCAAGCATCAGGTAGCCGGCCGCCAGCACCAGCGCGCCGAAAATCATCGAGCGGCGCGCGCCAAGAATCTTGTCGCCAATCCAGCCGCCGATCGACGGCGACGCATACACCAGCGCCGCGAATGCGCCCCACGTGAGCGTCGCGCGGCTGTCGTCAAAACCGAGCCGGTCGATCATGAACAGCACGAGCAGCGCCGCCATGCCGTAGTAGCCAAAGCGCTCCCACATCTCAATGAGAAAGACCGTCGAAAACGACCGGGTCTGGGATACGGGTGATTTCATGCTTTCCTCTTATTTACGCGATAGCAGCCGCGCGCGCCTGCGTCGAGCGGACGCATTGCCACGTGGCCAAGCTGCAAAAACTGGAGAACGTCGATCCCTTGCCGTGACCGATGCGCAAAGCGGCATCGGGCGACGGTTCGGTGCGATACGAGCAACGGACAGCGCGGTCCGCGTCGAAAACGGAACAACCAGGACTTCAGCGGGAAGCCGTCAACGCGAACAGCGCGTGACGAAAGGCTCAATGATAAAGCATCGCGCGAGCGGACCGCCTCGGCGGCTGCATCGACAGACGCGCTCTCGATATGCGGGATGAATGGGGAAAGACTGCGAAAGAAATCGACACGATGTTCACCTTCATTCGTCGGCGGCAGTCCGGTCAGGACGTACCGATCAAAACACCGCCGCAGGATCGCTGCAAACGGGCGTGCAGGCGGATCAGCCCGGCTGGGCCGACCCGCGCGAGGTTGCGATTGTGCGTATCGAAGCGCGGCTTGTCGCTTCGGGAATTCACTGACATGCGCGCCACCCATACCCGATCCATCTCAACGGACTACGTGTCTTCTAAAGCAAATCCGATAAGTGATCTTTGCGATCTGGCAACATAGAGTGCTTTCTCGAAAAGATCGGAACGGCGTGAACAGCATGGAGGAGTTGTCAAGTCACGCAAGGCTGAGGGGGAAAGAGCAGCACGTCATCAAACAACATTTGCTTATATCAAACTAATTTTGACGGACTAATTTGGTTTTGTTATGGTCACGACACTTGAGAAAGACACGGCACTTGCACTGGGGAGCAAGATCCGCGCGCTGAGGCAAAGGCTGAAGCGTACGCTCGACGAAACAGCGACAGCAGCAGGCATTTCGAAGCCGTTCCTGTCGCAGGTCGAGCGCGGTCTCGCGTCGCCGTCCATCACGTCGCTGGCAGGCATTGCGAATGCGTTGGGAGTGAAGGTGCAGTATTTCGTCGACACACCAAGCGAAGAACGCTCGGTGTGTCGAGCGAACGAGTTGAAGTTTTTTGGTTTCGCAGACTCGGCGAACCTGTTTGCCCGGATGACCAATCTGTCGGGGGGCCGTCAGTTGGAAGCCATCCTTGTGAGGATGCCACCCGGGCAAAAGCGTTCCGAAGTCACGACACATGCCGGTGAAGAGTTCATCTACGTCATCGAAGGGCAAGTGTCGTTGACGCTGGAAGGCAAGACCTTCGTGCTGCGCGCCGGAGACAGCGCGCATTACGAATCGACGGTGCCGCATAGCTGGGCCAACACGGCCCGCAAGGAATCGGTCGTCGTGTGGGTAGGTACGCCGAGGTTGTTTTAGAAGGCAGGCATTCGATCCTGATTGGAAGCGCTTCCGCAAGCCGGGGGCGCATGACATTCCGCTGTAGGATGCCTGTAATAATAATTGTAAGGAATCCTGCATGCCGTACACCGAACAAGGGCCGCCTCGGCCTTCATCACGCGGATAACCGTTAGTGGCGTCCGCGCCGCTTGCGTTTCTCTCCCGACTTTTTCTGCGAATCCAACCATGAAAACACCGTTCGTTTACACGACGGCGCTGGCCGCGCTCGTCCTCACGTTTCAGCAATATGCATCGGCCGTCACGGTCCCGGCGGGCGCCACGCTCGCCGCGAGCCAGGAAATCACCCGTCAGGTTCCCGCCGAAACCGAATCGCTCGATCCAGCGCACATCGAATCGTGGACGGGCAACACGATCGGCCTCGATCTGTTCGAAGGCTTGACGCGCATCGACGCAACGGGCGCGATCGTGCCCGGCGTCGCGCAGTCGTGGACGCGCACCGCGCCCGACACGTGGGTCTTCAAGCTGCGTCACGATGCGAAGTGGAGCAACGGCCAGCCCGTCACGGCAGCGGACTTCGTGTATGCGTGGCAGCGCGTCGTCGATCCGAAGACGGGATCGAAGTACACGGTGCTGGTCGAGTTCGTGAAGAACGCAAAGGAAATCATTGCCGGCAAGGCGCCCGTCACGAGCCTCGGCGCGCGCGCCGTCGATCCCTACACGCTCGAAGTGAAGACCGACGTGCCCGCCGCATTCTTCCCGCAACTGACGGCGATGGCGACGATGGCCCCCGTCGATAAAGCTGTCGTGACGAAGTTCGGCACTGACTGGACGCGTCCGGCGAACTTCGTCGGCAACGGCGCCTTCGCGCTGAACGACTGGCAGCCGAACAACCGCCTCGTGATCACGAAGAGCAGCAACTACTGGAACGCGCCGAAGGTGGCGATCTCGAAGGTCACGTATCTACCGATCGAAAGCGACGAAACGGCGATGCGCATGTATCAGGCCGGCCAGTTCGATTACACGTACACCATTCCGTCGGGCATCTACAACCAGGTGGACAAGCAGTTCGGCACGCAGTTGCAAAAGGGCTTGCAGATCGCAACGTACTACTACAGCCTCAACAACGACGACCCCGCCTTCAAGGACAAGCGCGTGCGCCAGGCGCTGTCGATGGTGGTCGATCGCGAACTGCTGACCTCGAAGCTCACGTCGAGCGGCGAACTGCCGATGTACGGCCTGATCTCGAAGGGCACGGAAGGCGCCGCCGTCTTCAAGCCGGAGTGGGCGTCGTGGCCGATGGCGAAGCGCGTCGAATACGCGCGCAACCTGCTGAAGGAAGCCGGCTATTCGGATGCGAAGCCGCTGACGTTCACCTTCACATACAACACGAACGATCTGCACAAGAAGGTTGCCCTCTTCGTCACGTCGGAATGGCGCACCAAGCTCGGCGTCACCGCAAAGCTGGAGAACGTGGAGTACAAGGTGCTGCTCAAGCAGCGTCATGACGGCAAGGTGCAGGCGTCGCGCGACGGCTGGTTCGTCGACTACAACGATGCGATGTCCTACTTCGACCTGATTCGCTGCGGCAGCGTGCAGAACGATCAGCACTACTGCAACCCGAAGGTCGACGCGCTGATCGATCAGGCCAACCAGCAGACCGACGACAAGCAGCGCACGGCCCTGCTCACGCAGGCACATGACCTCGCGATGAGCGATTACCCGATGATTCCGCTGTTCCAGTATTCGGCGGCGCGTCTGGTGAAGCCGTACGTCGGCGGCTACGCATCGACCAACTATCTCGACATGCGCGCGTCGCAAGACCTGTACTTGCTCAAGCACTAAACAGCAGGAACCGCACCCATGCTTGCATACACGTTGCGCCGCACGCTGTGGGCGATCCCGACGATACTCGCCGTGATCACCGCATGCTATCTGCTGCTGCATCTCACGCCGGGCGGCCCGTTCGATACCGAGAAGCATCTGTCGGCGGCCACACTCGCGAACCTGAACGCCCGCTATCACCTCGACGAGCCGCTGTGGCAGCAGTATCTGCATTATTTATGGGCACTGCTGCACGGCGACCTCGGCCTGTCGTTTCGCTACACCGACTGGTCCGTCACCGATCTCGTGTTGAAGGCGCTGCCCGTGAGCCTCGGCGTCGGCGGCGTGTCGGTGCCGATCGCCGTGGTGATCGGCGTCGCGCTCGGCACGATTGCTGCCGTGCGCCGCGATAGCGTGATCGATCACGCGGTGATGGTGCTCGGCAATATCGGCAATGTCGTGCCGCCGTTCGTGCTCGGCCCGTTGCTGGTGTGGGTGTTCGCCATTCTGCTGAAGACCGCCGATGGTCACGGCTGGCTGCCCGCGGGCGGCTGGGGCGAAGGCGAGTGGCGTTATCGGGTGCTGCCCAGCGTGTTGCTGGTGATCATCAACGTCGCGCTGATTGCCCGCGTGATGCGCGGCAGCATGATCGAAGTGCTGTCGGGCAACTTCATCCGCACCGCGCGGGCGAAGGGCCTGCCCGCGCGCACCATCGTGCTGCGCCACGCAATGAAACCGGCGCTGATGCCCGTCGTGTCGCTGCTCGGCTCGGTGTGCATTTCGTCGATCACGGCGGCTGTCGTCACCGAATCGGTGTTCGCGCTGCCCGGCATCGGCCAGCTCGTCGTCAACGGCGCGATCAACCGCGACTACACGCTGGTGCTCGGTCTCGTCGTGCTGACGACGGCCGTCGCTGTCCTGTTCAACCTGCTCGTCGACCTTGCATACGCATGGCTCGATCCGCGTATCCGCTATTGAACCCGATGAGAATGCCACCTGTTTCATTGACCGTCGTCGACGCGCCGCCTTCGCGCAGCCCGCTCGCGACGGCAGCGCGCCGCTTCGTGCGCAATCGCGCGGCGTTCGCCGCGCTGCTGCTGCTCGCCGTCATCATGCTCGCGTGCTTCGTGGGGCCGCTGTTGTCGCCGAACAATGCGATCGACAGCGACTGGTCCGCGATCAGCCTCGCGCCGACGCTCGCCAACATGCACTGGTTCGGCACCGACGAACTCGGCCGCGACCTGCTGGTGCGCACGCTGGTCGGCGGACGCGTGTCGCTCGAAGTCGGTTTGCTCGGCACGCTCGTGTCGGGACTGATCGGCGTCGCGTGGGGCGCGACGGCCGGCTATCTGGGCGGGCGCGTCGATGCCGTGATGATGCGCATCGTCGACATGATGTATGCCATCCCCTACATGCTGATCGCGATCCTGATGATGACGCTCTTCGGGCGCGCGTTCTATCTGGTCGTGCTGACCATCAGCGCCTTTTCGTGGCTCGATATGGCACGCGTCGTGCGCGGTCAAACGTTGTCGTTGCGCTCGCGCGAGTTCATCGACGCCGCGAAAGCGATCGGCGTCGATTCGCGCTCGATCATCACGCGTCACATCGTGCCGAACCTGATCGGCGTGGTGGTCGTCTATGCGACGGTCACGGTGCCGGGCATCGTGCTGACGGAATCGGTGCTGTCGTTTCTCGGCCTCGGCGTGCAGGAACCGATGACGAGCTGGGGCGTGCTGATCCAGGACGGCGCGCAGAAGCTCGAATCGACGCCGTGGCTGCTGCTGTGCCCTGCCCTCATGCTGTGCGCGACGCTTTATGCCGTGAGCTTCGTCGGCGACGGCCTGCGCGACGCACTCGATCCGAAGGACCGCTGAGATGGCACACAAACAGTCGTTACTCGAAGTCAAAGACCTGAGCGTGCGCTTCTCGCGCCGCGACGGCGCGCCCGTCGACGCCGTGCAGCGCGTGTCCTTCTCGCTCGACAAGGGCAAGACGCTCGGCATCGTCGGCGAATCGGGCTCGGGCAAAAGCCAGACCGTGATGGCGCTGCTCGGCCTGCTCGCGAAGAACGGCAAGGTCAGCGGCGAAGCGCTCTACAACGGCGCGAACCTGCTGACGATGAACGACGCCGCGCTCAACCGCATTCGCGGCGACCGCATCGGCATGATCTTCCAGGACCCGATGACGTCGCTCAATCCGTTCCTGACGATCGAGCGGCAGATGACGGAGACGCTGCAACTGCATCGCAAGCTGTCGCGCCGCGAGGCGAAGCAGCGCGCAATCGAAACCCTCGAACGCGTGCGTATTCCCGATGCGGCGCGCCGTATCGGCATGTATCCGCACGAGTTCTCGGGCGGCATGCGGCAGCGCGTGATGATCGCGATGGCGCTGTTGTCGGAGCCCGAAATCCTGATCGCCGACGAACCGACCACGGCGCTCGACGTCACCGTGCAGGCGCAGATCATCGAACTGCTGCGTGAGCTGAACCGCGAACGCGGCACCGCGATCATCCTGATCACGCACGACATGGGCGTGGTCGCCGGCCTGTGCGACGACGTGATGGTGATGTATGCGGGGCAAACGGTCGAACAGGCGCCCGCGCAGCAGCTCTTCGCCGCGCCGACGCATCCGTACACGATCGGGCTCCTGAACGCGCTGCCGCGTCTTTCCGACGACGACGACCAGCCGCTGCAAACCATTCCGGGCAATCCGCCGCTGCCGGGCATGGCGACGCAAGGCTGCGCGTTTGCGCCGCGCTGCACGTATGCCGACGAGCGATGCCGCGCGACGCGCCCGTCGCTCGAACCGATCGAAGGCGACGCCCATGCGCTGCGCGCGTGCCATCGTCCCGTCCAGGCTATCGCGGAGGTGCTATGAGCGCCCAGGAAACCCTACTCAAGGTCGACAACCTCAGCGTGCATTTCAGCATCGCGCAGGGCGGCTATCCGTGGTCGAAGAAAGCGACGCTGCGCGCGGTCGACGGCGTGTCGTTCGATGTGCGTCGTGGCGAGACGGTGGGTCTCGTCGGAGAATCCGGTTGCGGCAAGTCGACGCTCGCGCGCGCGATCATCGGCCTTACGCCTGTGACTTCGGGCAGCGTGCAATGGAAAGGACGCGAGTCGGTGCAAGGCACGTCACGCGACACCACGCAGATTCGCCGCGACGTGCAGATGATTTTTCAGGACCCGCTCGCATCGCTCGATCCGCGCATGACGATCGAACAGATCGTCGCCGAGCCGCTGAAGACACATCAGCCGCAACTCGGCCGTGAGGAGATACGCGTACGCGTGCGGACGATGCTCGAACGCGTCGGCTTGAGCCACCATCATTTGCGCCGCTATCCGCATGAATTCTCGGGCGGCCAGTGTCAGCGCGTGGGCATCGCGCGCGCGTTGATCGGGGAGCCGCAGCTGGTGATCTGCGACGAGCCGGTTTCCGCGCTCGACGTGTCGATCCAGGCGCAGATCGTCAATCTGCTGCGCGATCTGCAACGCGAACTGTCGCTGTCGCTGCTGTTCGTCGCGCACGATCTGGCCGTCGTGAAGGCGATCAGCCAGCGCGTGCTCGTGATGTACCTGGGCCGCGTGATGGAGTTCGGCGACAAGCGCGACGTGTATCGCGAGCCGCAGCATCCGTACACGCGGGCGCTGCTGTCGGCCGTGCCGCTGCCCGACCCGGCTGCCGAGCGCGCGCGCAAGCATGTGCTGTTGCGCGGCGAGATTCCGTCGCCGCTCAAGCCGCCTTCGGGCTGCGCGTTCCGCACGCGCTGCCCGGATGCCATCGATGCCTGCGCGAACGAGCGGCCCGTTACGAGCGCAACGGGCATCGGTCATACGCAGGTCGCCTGCATACGTGCCGTCATGACCTGACACCCCTTTAGCTTCACGCAAACTTTTTCCACGACGCAGCTAGCCGCTGCGCCGAGGGAGGCGTTCGTTCGCGCGACGGCGGGAACGGGCGAGAAAGTGCGGCAAGGCCGACCGCCGCGCCGCTGTTTCATCAACTAGAAAAAATGGAATTGCAAT
Source organism: Paraburkholderia sp. XV (assembly GCF_020177535.1). Lineage (NCBI taxonomy): Bacteria > Pseudomonadati > Pseudomonadota > Betaproteobacteria > Burkholderiales > Burkholderiaceae > Paraburkholderia > Paraburkholderia sp. XV. Next base: position 8,857 of record NZ_JAGUUD010000184.1, read on the forward strand.
GACAACCCAAAGATCCACATCAGGAGCATCGAAGTTCGCATTGCTGGCAGTGGGCCTGCCTGCATTGACGATCGCCACGGCCGCGCTGGCTGACGACGCGGCGGCGCCCGCCGCTGCCAGCACGGCCGTAGCGCAGGCGGCGCCTTCGCCCGCGGCACCCGCGACGCCCGCCAAGCCGAAGTTGAAGCACACACCGAATGTCGCGGAGGTGCAGCCCGAAACCAACAACGCCCTCGTGAATGCCGAAGCCGACCAGGCTGTGACGCCACCCGAGCCATTGTCGAGTCAGGCGAAGAGCAAAGGCCTGATCGCCGACAGCCATCTGAACCTGCTGTTCCGCAACTACGCCGACCAGTTCGACAACGAAGGCGGGCCGCACCGTCACGCGTGGGTTCAGGGCATGCAGGCGAATTTCGAGTCGGGTTATACGCAAGGGCCCGTGGGACTTGGCTTCGACGCGTCGCTGTTTGCCGCGCTCAAGCTCGACGGCGGCAATGGCGCGGGCAACATGGTGCACGTGGCGAAGGGCGGCGGCGGTTCGGATCAGCTTGCGTGGGCGTATCCGGGCATGTACGACATCAAGGGGCGCATCTCCGAGACGGTCGTGAAGTACGGCTTGCAGATCGTCGACAACAATCCGTTCATGGAACCGCACGACAACCGCGCGTTGCCGCCGACGTTCCTTGGCGTGTCGGCCGTGAGCAACGATATCCATAACGTCACGCTACAGGCGGGCAGCTTCACGAAGGTCGACGCACGGGGCCACACGAATCTCGTCGACCTGACGACATCGTATGGCGGCACGACGTTCAAGCGTCTGTCCTACTTCGGCGGCAACTGGGACTATTCGCCCAACGGCACAGTCACGCTGTACGCGGACCAGGCGGAAGACGTATGGAATCAGTTTTACGCGGCGATCTCGCATTCGATCGGCGATGTGAACACGGTCAAGTGGTCGGGGCTCGCGAACGTCTACTCGACGCATCAGACGGGTTCGGCGCTGCAAGGGCATATCAACAACAATGCGTATAGCCTGTCGCTGTCGGGGCAGCATGGTCCGCATCAGGTGTTGCTTGGGTTTCAGCAGATTCTTGGCGACCAGTTCTTCGACTATGTTAACGAGACCAACGGTATTTATCTCGTGAACTCGATGGATGTGGACTACAACGCGCCGCATGAGAAGTCGTTCCAGTTGCGGTATACGTTTGATGGCAAGTATGCCGGGCTGCCTGGATTCAAGGCCATGTTGTGGGGCGTGACGGGCTGGGGTGCGGATGCTTCCGCTGGCGCCGCGTCAAATGCGATCGGGCCGTATACGAGGAATGGGGAGTATGTGCACGGCACGCATCATGAAATCGGCTTTATTCCGAGCTATACGCTGCAAAGCGGGCGGTTCAAGGATACGAAGATTACGTTTATCGCGATGTATCACAAGTCGACGGCGCACTACTCCGACCCGGATAATATGGAATATCGGCTGGTTGTGAATGTGCCGGTGAAGGTGTTCTGAGTTTTTTTGTCTGCGACGCTGGGGTGGGGGGCCTGGTTTTTTTGCGGTGGCATCCGCCGATTTGCGTTTGCGCTGGCATCCCCGATTTGTTTTGCCTGCTTCACGCGTCGCCGTTCGGTGTTTTGGCCTTTCCACTGGCATCCGCGTTTCGTTAGCGCGCTCCACGCGTCGCCCCTGTGCGGGGCGGCACCTACTTTTCTTTGCCGCCGCAAA
>NZ_JAGUUD010000185.1:0-10548 GCF_020177535.1 Paraburkholderia sp. XV
CCGCCCCGCACAGGGGCGACGCTTGAAGCGAGCTAACGTAGAGCGGATGCCAGCGAAAAAACCAAAACACCGAACGGCGACGCCTGAAGCGAGCTAACAAATTGCGGATGCCAGCACAAAGCCCAAAACACCAAAACAGACCGCACGGCAACGCCACCCCAAAAAAATCAAACCGCGCCTGCCCGCGCAGCAAAAAGCCAAAAACCAAAAACCAAAAAGCAAAAACCAAACCTCTTACGCATGAAAGATTTCGAAAGCACCCCCAGCTTCCGCGCGAAGCGCACCCCAACTACTATCGCCAGGATGAACTCATCCATTATGGTCGTCGACGACGACCCCGTCGTCCGCGACATCGTGCGCGACTATCTGCAAGGCCGTGGCTTCACGGTATCCGTGCTCGAGAACGGCATGGCGCTGCAACAGGCACTGCAGCACGAACGTCCCGCACTCGTCGTGCTCGACATCATGATGCCCGAGCTGGACGGTATCAGCGCACTACGCGCGCTGCGCCTCGCAGGCGACAACATCCCCGTGATCCTCCTGACCGCGCGCGCGGATGTGATCGACCGCGTGATCGGTCTCGAACTGGGTGCGGACGACTATCTCGGCAAACCCTTCGACCCGAGCGAACTCGTCGCGCGTATCCGCAGCGTGCTGCGCCGACGCGAAAGCGCGGCGCCGAGCGCGCCCGAAAATCGCGCGCCCTATCGCTTCGGCCGCTTCGAAGTGAATTTTCCCGCGCGCGAACTGCGCCGCGACGGCGAACGCATCGCCCTGCGCTCCAGCGAATTCGCCATGCTCAAAGTGTTCGTCTCGCACGCGATGACCGTGCTCACACGCGCGCAACTGCTCGAAAAACTCCACGGCGGCACCGATACGCACCGCAATCGCAGCCTCGATGTGTCGATCTGGCGCTTGCGCCGGCTGATCGAAGTCGATCCGTCCGAGCCGCGCTACGTGCAAACCGTGTGGGGCAAAGGCTATGTGTTCGTGCCGGATGGCGAGATCGGCGCAGCGGAACGTTACGACGCCCCCGTCGCGAATCTCTGACGCTCCGCGGCGCCGCGCTTCACGCACAGATCGGCATGCGCCGACAGGTCGCGCGCGAACTCGAGAACCACCGCGCGACCCGCGCCGCCCGCGCAAAGCATCAGAACGTCAATACGCTCATGAACATGCGCTGCAGCCACCCAAGCGTCGTCGAATCGGCAAGCATGCCCTGCCCCGCCTGCTCGATACGCGCATTCGCCACCTTGCTCGACGCAACGTAGTTCCCCGACTCGATATCCTTCGGGTTCACGATGCCCGACAGACGCAGCCGGTCCCGGTTGCCGCCCATCGAAATCAGCTTCTCGCCCGACACGACCAGGTTGCCAGTCGGCATCGTGCCGATCACCGTGACGGCCAGCGTCCCCGTCATGCCGCTCGTGTCGGCAATCGAGCCCTGACCCTTGAAGGTCGTGCTCGCCGAGCCGATATTGAACAGCCGCGCCAGACGCGCCGCCGTTCCTGTCGATTTGTCGGCGGCTTCGGCCGTGATGTCGCTCGCGCGGCTCGCCTGCGCATTCGTGCTGTTCGAGCCGGTGTACGACTCGGACAAACGGATCGTCAGCACGTCGCCGATGTGCTGCGCGCGCGGCGTCTCATACAGCAGAATCCCCGTGCCCGCCTGGAAGATCGCGCCCTGCGTGTTCACGTTGAGCGGCGCAGTCGACAGCGGCGGCAGCATCGGCGTGTCGACAATCGAATCTTTCGTGCTGCCGCAACCGGCGAGCGCGTAGAAGACGGCGGCGCTCGTCAGCACGGCGGCCGCGCGTGGCATGTGCATGGCGTTCATGGTGTGTCGTGCCTTTGCGTGTGTTTAAGCAACGAAGCCAATCGAAATCTCCCGTCAACCCGCGTCGGGACTGCTCGCCTGCCATTGCCGCACCACCGACTTCATATACGCGTCCGGGTCCTTCAACAGGTAGATGAGCGTCGCGTTGTGCGTCGCGGGCAACAGGCACAACGTGATCGAACTCACGTCGTTTTCCCAGATGTAGACAGGCAACTGGCCAGCCGTCGGCGAGCTGACCTGCGTCGCGGTGCGCGGCGCACCGTAGCGGTCCTCGAATGCGTCGCGCAGATCGTCGGCCGTGATCTCGTCGATAACGAACGAAATCTCGTACAGACGGAAACCGCTCTGCCCATCGACGCGCACGAAGCGCAGCACATGCTCGTCAGCAGGCGCGCCGTCGACGACGGCACGCGATACTTCCCAACCGTCCGCCACGCGATGCGCCCATTGGCACGCGATCGTCAGGCTCTGCGACGTCTTCAGCCGCATACCGAGCGAACCCGCGACGTTGTCCGTCTCGCACACGGGCACGCTGCCGAGCGGCGTCGCGCGCACCCGCGAGACAGCGCGAAACTCGTCGAGCGTGATGCCGAGCGGAATGCCGCGAAACGCGAACGGCTTGTCGGCGGCGCGCTTTTTCGCGCCGATCGCCGACATGCGCAGCGCGGCCGCCTGTTGCGGCGGCAACATGTTCTGCGCGCTCGCCGCGAACGGCATCAGCGCACAGCACATGGCCACGGCGCATGCGGTCAGCGCGCGCCCGATCGAAGTGAGTTGCATGGCTCGCCTCGCGTAACTGGTGGCAGCAGCTCAGTCGATGGCTGCGGCACAGGCGTCGAACGGCGTCGCGGCCACATGGCCGACGACGGGCAGTATCTTCAGCGTCGCCGAAGTCAGCCGGCACGGCAGCGCCGCGACGGCGCAACCGTCGAGCAGCAGCACCGCCGCGCCCACGGCCGACCACATCGCCAGACGCGTAGCAGCGCGTCTTACGTGCGTGTAAAAGCGTGATCTCGGCACGGCGAACTCCGGCACGTCAGGCCGTCGTGTTGACGTGATTGCCGACCATGCCGACGGGCGAGGCGGACGTTTGCGCCGCGCCCGTCTTGTCGCCCGCCTTGTCGCCCGTCGCCGTCGCGGCGGCCGTCGTGGACGCGCCGCGCGCCGACGGCTTTTCAGCGGCGGAGGGTCGGGCGATGCTTTGCAGTTGCGTGGTGAAATGGTTGTTCTGAACAGTCATGGCAAACCTCGTGAAGTGCGAGAGTCTTCGGGATCGCCGTGCGCCCGTTCGCGAAAGCATCGCTGAGTCCGGCGCACACGGCAGCGTGTGGCATAGCGAATGATCCCGTCTGCCTCGTTGTCACGATGGCTCAAGCAACGCACGTATTTCCGAGGTGCTTACGACCGCTTGCGAATGCACGCGAAATCTTTCCAATCGCGCAACATGCAGAGGTCTTCGCCCAACATCCGCAATGCGTACGTAAGCGAAATATTGCGGACTGCAACGCGCCCGGCGGACCGCTGCGCCCCGCCCTGCAAGACAGGCTCGATAAGCCGTGCGCCGCACGCGCGCTCGCCGAGAGTTTGAGTAAGTGTTGGTAAGGAAAGCTTCAACCGCCGACAAGCCCTGCCGGACTAGAATTTCGATATGAATCCACAGGTCCTCATCGTCGACGACGATCCCGTCGTGCGCGATCTGCTTTGCCGCTTCCTGCAATCGAATGGCTACGATGCATCCGTGCTGCACGACGGCACGCATCTGCAACGGCGTCTCGAACGGGAGCGGCCTTCCGTCGTCGTGCTCGACATCATGATGCCGAACACCGACGGCCTGCGCGCGCTCACCGCGTTGCGCGCCGCCGGCGACGACATTCCCGTGATCTTCGTGACGGCGCGCGGCACGGTGGCCGATCGCATCATCGGGCTGTCGCTGGGCGCCGACGACTATCTGACGAAGCCTTTCGATCCGCGCGAACTGCTCGCACGCATCCAGACCGTGTTGCGCCGTCGCGGCCCGGCGACGACGAGCGCGCCGGAAGCACGCAAGCGTTATCGCTTCGGCCCGTTCGAACTCGATTTCGCGACCCGCACGCTGTCGCGCGATGACACGCGCGTGACGCTGCGCGACAGCGAATTCGCGCTGCTGAAAATCTTCGTCAACAATCCGTACAAGGTGCTGTCGCGCGTGCTGATCCACGATCTCGTGCATCGCGACGACCTGCCGTTCCGCGACCGCAGTCTGGATGTGCCCATCTGGCGTCTGCGCCGCGTAATCGAAAACGATCCGTCGAATCCGTGCTACGTGCAGACGGTGCGCGGCAAGGGCTATGTGTTCGTCCCCGACGCGGACCCCAACGGCGCGCCCTTCGCCGCCGATCCCGCGTGATGCTCGCGTGACCCGCATCAGGAATCCGCTGAATACGCTGTTCGGCAGGATGGCGTTGTTGTCGTCGGCGGTGCTGTTTGCAATTCAGGCTGGCTGGTTCGTGCTGGTCGTGATGCAGCCGCCGCATCACGAGGTGGACGGCTACGCGCGCGGCATTCTGCTCGCGTTGCAGGCGGCGAACGGCGAGCCCGTCAATGGCGCCGACGTCGCGCCCGCGCTGCGCGTGCATCTCGTGCCGACCTGGAATATGCCGGCCACCGTCCATCTCGAGCCGCCCACGCGCAGACCATTCGTGGAACTCACGCGTCATTTGCGCGCGAGCCTGCCCGTCGGCACCGAGATCGCCGTGGACGACACGCATATGCCGCGTCTGTGGGTGCGCTTTCCGCGCAAGTCGATGTGGGTCGTGATACCCGTCGACGTGCCGCCGCGCCCGCGCTTCGTGATCGAATCCATTTCGATGCTGCTTGCCGCGCTACTGCTGTCGCTGCTCGCCGTCTGGCAAATGCAGCGGCCGCTCACGCGCGTCGCGCATGCGGCACGCGCGTTCGGCGCGGGCAGCCGGCCCGAGCCCGTCTCCGAACAGGGCCCGCGCGAACTGCGCGATCTGATCGGCTCGTTCAACGACATGATGCGGCGCCTGAACGAAGCGGGCGACGATCAGGCGGTGATGCTCGCGGGCGTCGCGCACGATCTGAAAGCGCCGCTCACGCGTCTGAAGCTTCGCGCCAGCGTGCTCGCCGACGAGAACGAACGCGCGGGACTGATCCGCGACGTCGATTCGCTGACGAATATCGTGCAGCAGTTCCTGGAATTCGCGGGACAGTCGGCGGAATCGGGACCGATGACGGAAGTGGACGCTTTCCTGCGCGAGCAGTTTTCTTCCACAGACGGCAATGAAGGCAATGAAGCGGACTCTGGCGACGAGGCCGAAGCACCGCTTTTCAGGCTCGATCTGCAGGCCGGTTCGCGCTTCACGCTGCCGCGCACGCTGCTCGATCGGCTCGTCACCAATCTCGTCGACAACGCGTTCGAACACGGCGCGCCGCCCGTCGAAATCGCGACGTCGCGCGACGAACAGCAATGGTTCATCGACGTCCGCGACCACGGGCCGGGCATTCCTGAAGACCGCATCGCGGCTGCGATGAAGCCGTTCGTGCGGCTGGATGCGGCGCGCGGCGGCGAAGGACATTGCGGGTTGGGCCTCGCGATCGTCGTGCGCCTTGCGCATCATCGCGGCGGCAAGTGCACGGTGGAGAATCACCCGGAAGGCGGACTGCATGTGCGCGTCGCGCTGCCTGTCGCCATGCCGGAAGCGTGAGGCGATTGCGGGCCATGAATAGCGGCTGGCGCACGCTGGACACGTTACGCACATTACGCGCGCGCCGTTTGCGCTTACCTTGCCTTACGGTCGCGCCATTTCACCGCGCTACGGGCCTATAGTGCACTCCGGCGTCCTCGGCGCCTCCCTGTTCGGTCCGTCCCGCTGCCACCTGGGACGGGCCGTTTTTTCTTTGTGCGACGGAAAAATCAGAGAAGGAGGCGCTCGCGCAAGGTATCGACGGTCGATTGCGTGAGGCCGAGCCCGCGCGTGAGATAGCCCGACATCGTGCCGTAGCTGGATTGCACCTGGTCGAAGGAGGCCTGCAAAAAGCTGCTCTGCACGCTAGCGAGCGGCTTTTCCGCACTCGCGGCCAGATCGCCGCTCTGCTGGCGGCGTGCTTCGACGCGCGCCGAAATCGCATTCGCCATATACGTGTTCGACAGCAGATAGTCCTGCATGATGATGTCGAACGGCACGTTGGCGATGCTCAGCAGGAGCGCCGCGGCCCAACCCGCGCGATCCTTGCCCGCGCTCGAATGAATCAGCTGTGGACCGGCCGTGCTGGCGAGTTGCGAAAGCAGCGAGCCGAATGCCGCGCGCTGCACGGCATCCGTCACGTAGAGCCGCTGTGCGCGCTCCATCGACGACACCGCGCTCGCCTCGTTATCCAGCATGGGTGTGATGACGTCCTCGCGTCCGATGACGTTGATCTTCACGTACGCCGCGTTGGTGGGCAGCGCGTCGGATGCGCGCTCGATCTCGCCGGGCGTACGCAGATCGTAGACAGCCGCGATGCCGAGCGAATCGAGCACCGCTGCATCGGCGGCGCTTTGCGTCAGCGCATTCGAGCGGTAGAACGCGTTGCGGCGCACCACGCGACCGTCGACGGTCGGATAGCCGGCCGCCGTCCCGCCCACATCACGAAAGTTTTCCAGCGACGCGAGACGCGGCGTCGGCGCCTGATCCGAGCCCGCGTTGTTGCCGCCGCACGCCGTCAGCAGCGTGCTGCCCATACCGGAGAGCAGTAGCGCACCCGCCGTGCTCTTCAGGAAGCGGCGGCGCGACGCGCGATGCGCTCGCGCGTGCGAAGGCGCCGGCACAGTCGGCAAGGCGTAGAGATCGTGCGCAGCGGCGAGCGAAATGTCCGCTTTCGCAGAGGAAGTCATCGTTGTGTCTACAAGGTGCGGCGCGAGTGCCACGCGCGGATGCGAAAGACGCACGCGGGTCACGTGCAGGTTTGACGAACCGATCGACAGTGTAATTAACCGCATGAGCCGATCACTTACGGCGTCGACGTGCAGTGTAATGGACGAAAACAGCTCAAGGGTTACACAGTAGCAATCAGTAAGGAATCGCAATGTAAGCGCATGCGCCGCCATTCCCGCCACGTGAAATGTCGGCGCGCTATTTTTGCCGCGCATTGGCCGCAATCGAGGCGGACCGTAGAATACAAGCCACCTGCGGCACGCCGGACGAACATCAGAATCACAACAGCAACCCACGTACACGGGATCACAGGAGAGGGGATGGCGTCATTTCAGTGGTTTACCGAGTTGTCGACGCGCGAAAGGCGCACGCTCCACGCAGGGTTCGGCGGCTATGCCGTCGACGCGTTCGACTTCATGATCTACTCGTTCCTGATCCCGACGCTGATCGCGACGTGGGGCATGTCGAAAAGCGAAGCGGGGATGATCGCGACGAGTTCGCTGATCTCGTCGGCGATAGGCGGCTGGCTCGCGGGCATACTCGCCGACCGCTACGGGCGCATCCGCGTGCTGCAATGGACTATCGCGACCTTCGCCCTGTTCACCTGCCTGTCGGGCTTCACGCACAACTTCTGGCAACTGCTGACGACGCGCACGCTGCAAGGCATCGGCTTCGGCGGCGAGTGGTCGGTGGTGACGATCATGATGGCGGAGACGATACGCTCGCCGCAGCATCGCGCGAAAGCCGTCGGCACCGTGCAGAGCAGCTGGTCGCTCGGCTGGGGCGCGGCGGCGATTCTCTACTGGGCGTTCTTTGCGTTGCTGCCCGAGGAATACGCGTGGCGCGCATGCTTCTGGATCGGCATCGTGCCCGCGCTGTGGATCATCTATATCCGCCGCAACGTCAGCGATCCCGACATCTATCTCGCCACACGCCGCGCGCGCGACAACGGCTTCGACACCTCGCATTTCCTGCAGATTTTCTCCGCCGCGCACCTGAAGACGACGATCCTCGGCAGCGCGCTATGCAGCGGCATGCTGGGCGGCTACTACGCGATCACGACCTGGCTGCCCACTTATCTGAAGACGGTGCGCCATCTGTCCGTGTTCAACACCAGCGGCTATCTGGTCGTGCTGATCGTCGGTTCGTTCATTGGGTATATCGTCGGCGCGATTCTCTCCGACCGGATCGGACGGCGCGCGTCGTTCGTGCTGTTCGCGATCGGCTCGTTCGTGCTCGGCATGATCTACACGATGCTCCCCATCACCGATGGCGCGATGCTGTTGCTCGGTTTTCCGCTCGGCATCGTCGTGCAGGGAATATTCGCGGGCGTTGGTGCGTATCTATCTGAGCTGTATCCCAATGCGATCCGCGGCTCGGGACAAGGTTTCTGCTATAACCTCGGGCGCGGTGTCGGCTCGTTCTTTCCGATTCTGGTCGGCACGCTGTCGCAGACGATGACGCTCGTGAAGGCGATCGGCATCGTCGCGGGCTCGGGCTATCTGCTGGTCGTCGTCGCGGCGCTGGCGCTGCCCGAAACGAAGGGCAAATCGCTTGCGGCCGAAAGCGCGGAATCGGCGGAACACGTGTAATACCATCCATGCGAACGATCGTTCTCGGCGGCGGCATCATCGGTGTCGCCACCGCTTTCTACCTGCGCGAGCGCGGCTGCGACGTCACCGTGATCGAGCGCGAATCCGACGTCGCGCTGGCGACGAGCTTCGGCAACGCGGGCGTGATCGCGCCCGGCTACGTGACGCCCTGGGCCGCGCCCGGCATGCCGTTCAAGATCCTGAAGTATCTGTTCAAGCCCGCCTCGCCGCTGATCTTCCGGCCGACGTTCGATCTCGCGCAATGGCGCTGGATCGCGCGATGGCTGCGCGAATGCGACCTTGCGCGCTTTCGCGTCAACAAGCAGCGGATGCAGCGTATCGCGTACTACAGCCGCGAATGCCTGCGCGAGTTTCGCGGGCATCATCCGTTCGAATACGGACGCAGCCAGGGCTATCTGCAACTTTTTCGCACGGCGTTCGACGTCGAACTCGCACAACCCGCGCTCGCCGTGCTGCGCGACGCGGGCATCAGCCATCGCGAAGTGAGCGCGGCCGAATGCGCCGAGATCGAGCCGGGACTGCGCTGGGCGCGTCAGGCGCCGTTGAGCGGCCTCTATCTGCCCGACGACGAAGCGGGCGACTGCGCGCGCTTCACGCGGGAATTGCGCGCGATCTGCGAGGCGCATGGTGTGCGCTTTCGTTTCGATACGCGCGTGACGGCACTCGACGTGCGTGGCCGCTCGGTGCATGGCGTGCATGTCGAGAGCGCGGCGGGCAGCGAGACGCTGGTGGCGAACGCCGTCGTCGTGGCGGCGGGCGTCGATAGCGCGGATCTGCTTGCGCCGCTTGGCGTGAAAGTGCCGCTGTATCCCGTGAAGGGGTACTCGGCGACGCTGCAGATCGTCGACGATGAAAAGTCGCCGCGCGCCGCATTGATGGACGAATCGTTGAAGACGGCGATCACGCGTTTCGGGCCGAATCTGCGCGTCGCGGGTACGGCGGAGCTCGGCAACCGGCAGACGACCCTGCGTGAGCAGGCGCTGCAGACGCTGATGAAAGTGCTCGATGACTGGTTCCCGCATGCGACGGCGCCCTCTTCCGCACAGTTCTGGGTTGGACGCCGTCCGATGACGCCCGACGGTGCGCCGTTGCTCGGGCCGTCCGGCATTGACGGGTTGTGGATCAATCTTGGACATGGCTCGACGGGCTGGGCGATGTCGCTGGGATCGGGGCGGGTGGTCGCGGATCTGATTACGCAGCGCGAGCCGGAGATCGATCTGGATGGGTTGACGTTGGGGCGGTATCGCGGTTCCTGATGCTTGTTCGATGTTTTGCGTCTGGTTTGCGGTGAGCGTCATCCGTAGACGACAGGCACGCTTGCCAGCGATCGATAGCGCGCGCCGGTGCGAGCCAGCGTGCTCGAATAGAGCGTCAACGAGTCGAAGCACGCGATGAGTTCGTGTTGCAGGTCCATTGCGGGGCCGACTGCCGCCGCGTCCTGGCGGTAGCGCGCGAGCGTGACGTGCGGGCGGAATGTGCGGGCATCGACGGGCAGGCCGAGCGCGATCATCGACGAGCGCACGCGCCAGTCCAGCGCGGCCAATTCATCGGACATGGCCAGTGTTGCGACTGTCAGGCGCGGGTGCGAGGCGCGGGGCCAATGTTCGATTTTTGTTATTGGCGTGCGCTTGAGTGGCACTGTCTCGTGCGTTAGTGATTCGATCAGCGGTGCGGCTTTTTCTTGTGGCAGTACGCCGATGAACGTTACCGTCAGGTGCAATTGTTCGTAGGGGACGCGTCGCGCAGTCGTGGGGATGTCGATGGACGATAGCGCGTCGCGGGTCGCTGTGTCGGGGACTAGCGCTATGAAGCAACGCTGGTAGTCGTGAGGATTGGTTGTTGCTTCGAGGTTGGGGTCTGAGGCAGACCCGGCGCTTTCTTTTTGGTCTGGGTGCGGATCGGTGCGTTGCATTGGGTGGCTCCTGGCGTGTTCCCGCTGAATCACACTTTATGCCTGTTCGATCGTGGTGTGGTTTGGTTTTCGGTTTTCGGTTTTCGGTGGCGCCTTCGCGGCGCCGGGCGGTTTGGTTGTTGTGGCTTTTTCGCTGGCATCCGCGAATTTTTAGCGCGCTTCAGGCGTCGGTGTTTGGTGGTTTGGGCTTTGCGCGGGCATCCGCGAATTGTTATCTCGCTTCACACGTCGCCCCTGTGCGGGGCGGCACCTACTTTTCTTTGCCGCCGC